>DASSJW010000420.1:0-2727 GCA_035690995.1 Xanthobacteraceae bacterium | reverse complement strand
CGCTTGATATCGAGCTCGCGCAGCACGGCATCGAGCCGCGTCGAGTTGAACGCGCTGTAGTGCTTTTTCCGGATTTGAAAGTCGCCCGGTTTGGGATAGAGCTCGTCGACGATCTCGGCATCGGGGGTGCCGATGATGCAGTGCGGGCCGAATATCTTGAAGTGCTTGTCGATCGGTACTTCCTCCGGCAGGAAGTTGTCCTTGATGAATACGATCCTGATGCCGCATTCGCGGCCGGCATCGATGACGCGCCGCACGTTGGCGAACAGGCGCTTGGCGTCGAGCGGGTCCGGGAGAGTGGGGTTGCTCTTGAAGAAGCCTTTGAGCAGGTCGATGACGACGATCGCGCTCCGCGGGCTCATAGAAGACCCCCTTTTATGAATGAAGCCGGAGCGATCGTATCGCTCGGCCTATCATGCAGCAACAGCGATGGCCGCACGCACAACGGGCACGGACCTCATATTGCAGTTTGTGCCGCAGGCGCGTCTGCATGCTGGTCGCCCTGAACGCTGTTTCGACCGTGAGTCGGTGGCCGGAGCGAAGTGAGGGAGACGGGGGTCTGGCTAGCGGCTGAGGTCGTGGATTTGGCGCGGCCGGGCAGACGCCAAAAGACCGCTACCGATGCGAATGCAGCCCGCACTCTTTCTTGCTTTCCTCCTCCCACCACCAGCGTCCGGCGCGTTCTGGGTCGCCGGGGGCGAGCGCCCGCGTGCATGGCGCGCAGCCGATGGACGCGAAGCCCTGCGCGTGAAGCGGATTGACCGGAAGGTCATGGTCGGACACGAACATGAGCAGTTGCTCGCGAGTCCAGTCGAACAGGGGGCTAAGCTTGATCAGTCCGCGCTCGGCATCGGCGGTGGTCAGTGCCATGTCCCGCCGGTGCGCGGATTGCTCGGCGCGCAGCCCCGTGATCCAGGCCTGTGCGCCCGCAAGCGCGCGCTCGAGGGGCTCGACCTTGCGCACAGCGCAACAGGCGCCGCGCGCCGCGGGAGAATCATGAAATCCGTTGATTCCTTGGCGCTCGATGAGCGCCTCGAGGTCGGCGTGCCTTGGATAGAGGGCCCTGATGCGCAGGCCATAGCGGCGCTCCGTCTGTGCCCACAGCGCGTAGGTTTCGGGAAACAGCCGGCCGGTATCGAGCGTCAACAGCTCGATGCCGCTGTCCTGTTGGGACAGCAGGTGGAGGATCACCTGGTCTTCCAGTCCGAAGCTGGTGGTAAAGACGATCTTGCCGGCCACCTCACGGCGCAGACGGACAAGTCGCTCGGCGGGAGACAGCCGCGCGAACAGCCGCGCCAGCGCCGCGGCCTTGGCGCTCAATTGCTGGGGAGTCGTGTCCGCGCGGGGGGCCGGCGCAGCAACTGCCGCACTGCGGGCCGGGCGCGGGCCGTATGCCGCGTTTGCGGCGGCGGTCTGCGTGCTGAGAACGAGGCCGCCGCCCGCGATCCGGCCTTCGAACTCGAGTACGACCCGTCCGGTATTGGGATTGTCGGTATGGGAGTCGGTGGCAAGGGTGCGCGAAAGATCGATGTCGATGTCCCCGACGTGGTTGGGTCCGATGACTTCGGCGCGATCTGAAGCCAGCAGTCCCGGATCGACGGCGTTCTTGATGGCCGCGACCACACCACCGGCCTCGGCGGTTCCGATGCGGGCGGTGATGCGCCCCCCGACGGCGAGCGGCCGCCGGTGCAGCCAGAATACCCGGGCGCGCAGCCGCGTTGCGCCGGCGGCCGGATGCGCCGCCGCCGAGATGACGTCTCCGCGATCGACCAGGATTTCGCGATCGAGCGTGATGCCGACGGATTGTCCGGCGCTGGCCACGCGCGGCACCTGCGAGCTTTCCGGCACCGGCCATGCCTCGATCGACTTGATGCGCGCGCGCTTGCCAGCCGGCATGACGAGAATGTCGTCATCCACGCGCATATGGCCGCTCTCGATCCGACCGGCGAGGATGCGGCGATCGTCGAACTTGTAGATGGCTTGCACCGGCATGCGCAGCGCCAGATCATGCGGCTGGCGCGCCGGCGCGAAGGCGTCGAGCGCGGCGAGAACCGTCGGCCCGCGATACCAGGCGAGCGACGATGTGTGCCGCGCGACGCCGTCGCCGTTGCGCGCGGAGATCGGAATCACGGCGACTGCTGTCAGATCCAGCCCTGCCAGGTGGGCGGTGATTTCCGATTCAATCTCCCGGAACTTGCCGGCATCGAAGTCTATGCGATCCATCTTGTTGATGACGACCATCACCTGCCGCACGCCGAGCAGGTGCAGGAGATAGCCGTGGCGACGGGTCTGGTCGCGAACGCCCTCGGTCGCATCGACGATCAGCACGGCGGCATCGGCTTGCGCCGCGCCCGTGATCATGTTGCGCAGAAACTCGGCATGGCCCGGCGCATCGATCAGCACGACGTCGCGCGAGCGGGTGCGGAAGCGGATTTGCGTGGTGTCGATGGTGATGCCCTGGTCGCGCTCGGTCTGCAGGGCATCGAGCAGGAACGACCATTCGAACGGCATGCCGCGGCGGGCGCTCACGGCCTTGAGCGCGTCGAGCTTGCCGTCGGGAAGGCCGTCGGTTTCGTGCAGCAAGCGGCCGATCAGGGTCGACTTGCCGTGATCGACATGGCCGACGATGACGATGCGGACCTGGGGGCGCGTGGTGCCGTTGGGAGTCGCGGAAATCGAATTCGGGAGGATCATGTTCATCGCAATGCCTAAAGCTCGCTGCATCAG
>DASSJW010000419.1:0-7276 GCA_035690995.1 Xanthobacteraceae bacterium | reverse complement strand
CCCAACGGCGCCTTCGTCTATGTGCTCAAGGACGACAACACCGTCACCGTGCGGCCGGTGAAACTGACGCAGCAGGATGACGTGCGCGCCGTGGTCGGCACCGGTCTGCAGGCCGGCCAGCGCGTGATCACGACCGGCTTTGCCCGCCTCACCGAGGGGACGCAAGTCACGGCGTCGAGCGCGGAGGACGCCGGGCAGGTCACGCCGGAGGCTCGCCCCCGCCCGGATGGAACCCGCGGCACCCGCGCAGGCGAAAGGGGCAAGCGTAGTTCGAGCACGGCGCCGCCGGTCCGCACGCCATGAGCGTGTCCTCGCCCTTCATCCGGCGGCCCATCGCAACATCGCTGCTTGGGGTCGCCGTCATGCTGGGCGGCATCCTCGGCTATCTGTGGCTGCCGGTGTCCTCGCTGCCGCAGGTCGATTTCCCCACCATCCAGGTCACCACCCAGCTGCCGGGCGCGAGCCCCGACGTGATGGCCTCGTTGGTGACGGCGCCGCTCGGGCGCAATTTCGGACAGATTCCCTCGCTTCAGGTGATGACGTCATCGAGCTCGTTCGGCATCAGCCAGATCACGCTGCAGTTCGATCTCGGCCGCGACATCGACGCCGCCGCCCAGGACGTGCAGGCCGCGATCAACGCCTCCGGATCGGTGCTGCCGAGAAACCTGCCTTACCCTCCGGTCTATTCGAAGGTGAACCCGGCCGATGCGCCGATGGTGACGCTGGCCATCACCTCCGACACCATCTCGCAGCGTCAGCTCAGCGACATCGCCGACACCCTGCTGGCGCAGCGGCTGAGCGAGCTCACCGGCGTCGGCCGCGTCACGGTGCAGGGCAATATCCGGCCGGCGATCCGCATCCAGGCCGATCTCTCGCGCCTCGCCAACTACGGCATTGCGCTCGAGGACGTGCGCAACGTCATCGTCGCTGCCAACGTCGCCGGCGCCAAAGGCGCGCTCGACGGCGCGCATCAGTCCTACACCATCTCCGCCAACGACCAGATCAGCGCGGCTGAGGCCTACCGCAGCATCATCATCGCCTACCGCAACGGCGCCCCGGTGCTGCTGCGGGACGTCGCCGACGTGGTCGATGGCCTCGAGAACAACCGGGTCGGCGGCTTCTATCAGGGGATGCCGGCGATCGTCGTCGACATCCAGCGTCAACCCGGCGCCAACGTGATCGAGACGGTGCAGCGCATCAAGAAGGAGCTGCCGAAGCTGCAGCGCTCGATGCCCACCGGCGCCAGCCTCACTGTCGTGCATGACGCCACCGAGAGCATCCGCGCCTCGGTCCGTGACGTGCAATTCACGCTGATCCTCAGCGTGGCGCTGGTCATTACGGTCGTGCTCATTTTCCTGCGCACCGTCCGCGCCACCATCATCGCCGGCGTCGCGCTGCCGCTCTCGCTGGTGGCGACCTTCGGGATCATGTGGTTCTGCGGCTTTTCGCTCGACAATCTCTCGCTCATGGCGCTGACCATCGGGACCGGCTTCGTCGTCGACGACGCCATCGTCATGATCGAGAACATCGTGCGCCACATCGAGGACGGGGAGGATCCGTTCGAGGCCGCGCTGCGCGGCGCCAGCGAGATCGGCTTCACCGTCATTTCGCTCACGGTCTCGCTGATCGCGGTCTTCATCCCGCTGCTGTTCATGACCGGCCTGGTCGGCCGCATGTTCCGCGAATTCGCGCTGACGCTCACCAACGCCGTGGTGACCTCGGCCGTGGTCTCGCTGACCTTGACGCCGATGATGTGCAGCCGGCTGCTGCGGCATGGCTCGGCCGAGCCTGCGCGCGGCGGCATAGTCCGGCAGTTTCATCGCCTCATCGACGGCTCGGTGGAGCTCTACCGGAGCAGCCTCGAATGGGTGCTGCGTCACGAAACGCTGACGCTGCTGGTCACCGCCGCCACGCTGGTCGCCACCGTCTGGCTCTACATCATCATCCCGAAGGGGTTTCTGCCGCTGCAGGACACCGGCCTCATCGTCGCGGTCATGGAGGGCGGGCAGGAGGTCTCGTTCGCCGAGATGAAGCGGCTGCAGGGTACGGTCGAGAATGCGATCCGCAAGGATCCCGATGTCACCGGAGTGGTCTCGGTGATCGGCGTGTCGCCGATGAATGCCACGCCGAATGCCGGCCGCCTCGCCATCACGTTGCGCTCACGCGATGACCGCAAGACCCCGGTGACGACGGTCATGGACCGGCTGCAGCGGGCGGTCGCCGCGGTGCCGGGCGTCGTCGTCTACTTTCAGCCGGTGCAGGACATCCAGATCTCGACGCGGATGAGCCGCGCGCAATATCAGTACACGCTCACCGGCACCGACGTGAGGGAGGTCGACGATTGGGCATCCCGGCTGGCGCAGAAGCTGCGCTCATCCGCGATCCTGCAGGACGTCGCCTCGGAGGCGCAGAACGACGGCTTCCGCCTGAACGTCCAGGTCGACCGCGACACCGCCGGCCGGCTCGGCATCTCCATGCAGACCATCGTGGATACGTTGAGCGATGCCTTTGGGCAGCGCCAGATCTCGACCATCTACGGGCAGGCAAACCAGTATCGCGTGATCCTCGAGGCCAAGCCGGAATACCAGAACGATCCGAATTCGCTGTCGAAGATCTATATCCCCGCCTCCGGAATTCAGGCGGTGACACAGTCCACCTCGTTGACCTCCACCTCCCCGACCAACATCCCGACGGTGGGGAGCAACTCGATGGTGCCGCTGAGCGCGGTCGCCAGTTTCGAGCACGGGACCGCCCCGCTGGTCATCGCCCACCAGGAGCAGTTCCCGGCCGCCACGATCAGCTTCAACCTCGCGCCCGATGCGGCGCTCAGCGACGCGGTGAAGGTGATCTCGCAGGCCGAGCGCGAGATCGGCATGCCGAACTCGGTGATCGGCAGCTATTCCGGCGACGCCGCCGAATTCGCGAAGTCGCTCGCCGGCGAGCCCTGGCTGATCCTCGCCGCCGCGGTCACCATCTACATCGTGCTGGGCGTGCTCTACGAGAGCTTCATCCACCCGCTCACGATCCTGTCCACGCTGCCCTCGGCCGGCGTCGGCGCGTTGCTCGCGCTGATGCTCTACAAGCAGGACCTCTCGGTGGTGGCGCTGATCGGCATCATCCTGCTGATGGGCATCGTCAAGAAGAACGCGATCATGATGATCGACTTCGCGCTCGACGCCGAGCGCAAGCAGGGCATGTCGCCGCGGGAGGCGATCGTCCAGGCTTCGATCTTGCGCTTCCGGCCGATCATGATGACGACGCTGGCGGCCTTGTTCGGCGCCATTCCGCTGGCGTTCGAAAGCGGTACCGGCTCGGAACTGCGCAACCCGCTCGGCATCACCATCATCGGCGGGCTGCTGCTCAGTCAGTTGCTCACGCTCTACACGACTCCGGTCATCTATCTCGCGATGGAACGCCTGAAGACGCGGTTCACTCGCCCGGAGCCGCTGCAGACCGAGCTCGACCTCCCGGATCAGCCCGAGCCTTCGCAGCGACCGGCGGAGTGAGCGCATGAACTTTGCGAACTTCTCCGAGCCCTTCATCCGCCGTCCGGTCGGCACCACGCTGCTGGCGATCGGCCTGCTGCTGGTGGGCGTCGTGGCCTATCGCTTCCTGCCGGTGGCGAGCATGCCGACGGTGGACTTTCCGACCATCAGCGTCACCGCCAACCGGCCGGGCGCCGATCCCGAGACCATGGCGGCGACCGTCGCGGCGCCGCTCGAGCGCCGGCTCGGAGAAATCCCGGGGGTCACCGAGCTGACCTCGCGCAGTTCGCTCGGCATGACCCGCATCTCCGTGCAGTTCGACCTCAACCGCAATATCGACGGCGCCGCGCGCGACGTGCAGGCCGCCATCAACGCGGCGCAGACCGACTTGCCGGCCGACCTGCCGTCGCGGCCGTCGTTCCGCAAATCCAATCCGGCGGCGACGCCGATCATGATCCTGGCGCTCACCTCGAACACCGTGCCGGCGAGCGCGCTCTACGACGCCGCCGACACCGTGATCGTCCAGCGTCTGTCCCAGATCGACGGCGTCGCCGAGGTCACCGTCAATGGTGCCGAGCAACCGGCGGTCCGCATTCGCGTCAATCCAATCGCGCTGGCCTCCATGGGCCTGTCGCTGGAGGACGTGCGCACCGCCATCGCCAATTCCAACGCCACTGGACCGGTCGGCCTGATCGACGGCAACGAGCGTGCCATCACCATCGCGACCAACCGTCAGCTGCGCACTGTGCCCGAGTACGATCCGATCGTGGTGCGCAACGCCAACGGCACCGTGGTGCGGCTGTCCGCGGTCGCCTCGATCGAGGAGGGCGTGCGCAACAGCCGCTCCGCCGGCTGGTTCAACGGCCAGCCCTCGGTGCTGCTGGTGATCAACAAGCAGGCCAACTCCAACGTGATCGAGACCGTCGATCGCATCTACGAGCTGCTGCCCGAGCTCAAGCGCTGGATCCCGGCCGGCATCGACATCACGGTGCTGTCCGACCGTACCCAGACCATCCGGTCAAGCGTGTTCGACATGCAGCTCACGCTGCTCGCCACCGTGGCGCTGGTCATGCTGGTGGTGTTCCTGTTCCTGCGGCGCGCGGCGGCGACGATCGCCGCCGGCGTGACCGTGCCGCTGTCGCTCGCCGGCACCTGCGCGATGATGTGGGTCGCCGGCTTCTCGATCGACAACCTTTCGCTCATGGCGCTCGCGGTCTCGGTCGGCTTCGTGGTCGACGACGCGATCGTGATGATCGAGAATTGCTTCCGCAATCTCGAAAAGGGCATGACGCCGTTCCGCGCGGCAATCGAAGGCGCGCAGCAGATCGGCTTTACCGTGCTGGCGATCAGCATCTCCCTGGTCGCGGCCTTCATCCCGCTGCTGTTCATGAGCGGCGTGGTCGGGCGCGTGTTCAGGGAATTCTCGGTCACGCTCGCCTTCGCCATCGCCGTTTCGACCGCGGTGTCGCTTACGCTCACGCCGATGATCTGCGCGCATTTCGTGCGCAAGCCGCCGAGCCCCGACGCCACCTGGCTTGACCGGGTGGTCGAGCGGGTGTTGGGCGCGATGGTGCGCGCCTATGCCAAGAGCCTCGCGATCGTGCTCAACCACCGCGCGCTCATGCTGCTGGTGATGGCCGCGACGGTGGCGATCACCGCCATGTTCTATGCGCGGACACCCAAGGGCTATTTCCCGCAGGACGACACCGGCCTGATCTGGGGCGGCACCCAGGCCTCCACCGAGGTCTCGTTCCAGGCGATGTACGACCTGCAGCAGAAAGCCGAAGCCATCGCCCGCGCCGACCCCGCGGTCGCGAATATCGGCTCGTCGATCGGCACCTCGGGCTTCAGCGCCTCGGTCAACCGCGGCTCGCTGTTCATCAGCCTCAAGCCGCTGGCGGAACGCGGCGGGCTCTCCGCGCAGGCCGTCGCCAACCGGCTACGGCTGAAGACCGCCGATATCGCGGGACTGCGAGTGTTCTTCTTTCCCATGCAGGACGTGCGCGTCGGCGGCCGCCAGAGCGATTCCTCCTACCAGTACACGCTCTGGGACACCGACTATGCCGAGCTGCTGCAATGGGCGCCGCGCGTGTTCGCCAAGATCCAGACCGTGCCGGGACTGGTGGACGTCTCCACCGACCGCGAGCAGGGCGGGCTGCAGGTCAACGTGTCGATCGACCGGGTCGCGGCCTCGCGGCTGGGCGTGCGCGTGCAGGACATCGCCAACGCGCTCAACAACGCTTATGCGCAGCGGCAGATTTCGACGCTCTATACCCAGCGCAACCAGTACCGCGTCATCCTCGAGATCGATCCGCAATATCAGCGCGACCCCTCCGATCTCGACCGCATCTATGTCAGCGGCGCCAACAACACCCAGGTTCCGCTCAATGCGGTGACCAAGATCGAGCGCGGGCTCTCTCCGCTCGTGGTCAACCACCAGGGGCAGTTTCCCGCGATCACCATCAGTTTCGGCCTGGGCGAGAACACGACCATCGAGCAGGCGACGCGGCTGATCGATCAGGCGGTCGCCGAGATGCACATTCCCGACACGCTGCATGCTGAATTTGCCGGCGACGCGCGCGCCTATCGCATGTCGATCGGGGCGCAGCCGATTCTGATCATCGCCGCGCTCGTTGCGGTCTATATCGTGCTCGGCGTGCTGTACGAGAGCCTGGCGCATCCGCTCACGATCATTTCCACGCTGCCGTCGGCGGGTCTCGGCGCGCTGCTGGCGCTGCAGATCTTCAGCACCGAGCTTTCGCTGATCGCGTTCATCGGGATCATTCTCCTGATCGGCATCGTCAAGAAGAACGGAATCATGATGGTCGACTTCGCGCTCGAAGGCGAGCGCAAGCGCGGTCTCGCGCCGGAGCGGGCGATCTTCGAAGCCTGCCTCGAGCGCTTCCGGCCGATCATGATGACGACCATGGCGGCGCTGCTCGGCGCCATGCCGCTCTTGATCGCGACCGGCCCGGGGTCGGAGCTGCGCCGTCCGCTCGGCATCACCATCGTCGGCGGACTGCTGGTGTCGCAGGTGCTCACCCTTTACACCACGCCGGCGATCTATCTGCTGCTCGACAAGCTGCACCGCTGGCTGTGGGGCGCCCGCGTCCATCACGAGCCCGGGCATCGGTTGCGCACTGCCATGCGGGCGCTACGGCCGTAGCTGTGCTCGTCATGCGCGGGCTCGACCCGCGCATCCATCCTCTTCGCGAGAATGATGGATTGCCGGGTCAAGCCCGGCAATGACGGTGTTGCTCTACGCCGACTTGGCGACCGGCGGCGGCAGGTCAGCGAGCTCCTGGGCGTAGGCCTGGTCCATGCGCGGGGTCAGGCCGTTCTTCGCCAGCTCGTCGGCGAACATCTTGCGCACCACCGGAATCTCGTCGGCGTAGTCGATCTGGTCGCCGCCGACGCGGCGGCTGATCCAGGCCTTGGGCACGCCTTGCGCGTTACGGATGGACACCACCTCGTGCTTGAAGGCGAGATAGCGCGCCGGCGTGGTGCCGCTGTTGAAGTGCTGGTGGAACCACATGTTCGGCGGCACGATCAGGGTGCCGACCTCCCAATCGTAGCGGCGCGGCTCGTCGCCCTCGGGCCACATCAGCGAATAGCCCTGGCCGGACAAGATGATGACGTGGGCGCCGGGCCCGTGCGCGTGGCCCTTCTTGTAGGTGCCGATCGGAAACTGCGAGATGTGGCTGTTCATCGAGCCCTTGGCCATGTTGAAGCGGATATGGCCGCCGCCGGCGCCGCGCTCCTTGGCGCTGATCAGCGGCAGATTGACCGCG
>DASSJW010000418.1:0-3023 GCA_035690995.1 Xanthobacteraceae bacterium | reverse complement strand
GCTCTTCAGGGCGTCTTTCGTGGAGTTCATGACCAAGTACCACTTGTTGTTATCCTTGCTGGTGACTTGGACGGCGTTGAACGGGACGGCCACGTCCTTCTCGCCCATTCCAAGGAAGCCGCCCACGCCGACGATCAGCGCGGTGACCTTGCCTTCGCGGTCGACCAGCACGTCCATGATCTCGCCGATCTTGTTGTCCGCCGGATCATAGACGCTCTGCTTGTACCAGTGCGTGACGGTCATGCTATTGGCCGGAATGCTCGTGCTGATGCGGGCAGCCGGCACGTTGCCTTGGCGGTGGGGCGCTTGCGCTTGTGCGCTTGCCACGCTCGCCAAGAGCGCGACCAGGATGGTGGAATAAGCGAGCCTGTTCATGGAAACTCTCCTCTGGTGAAGGGGGATGCACGTTTCACCCGCCAAAGGAACGTGGCACCTGGAACTAGGTTCCAGGGACACCGGCGCGCTGCCGTTGCGCCTCGCCGCAAGGGCGCTCATGCGGACTTGACGGTCTTTCGGCTGCTCAGGCGTTTGCCCGATCGCGCCGCTCGCGCGATGACTTCCCCGGCCCTCTTGCGATATTCCGGCGTGTCCAGCGGAGCGACCTTGTCGCGGAATGGAAACAAAGTGGCCGCTACGCCACTTAGCGTGCCGGATGGCCCCTTGCCCTTGGTTTTCTTCGGCATGGGATCGTCGCTTCGGTTATCCGTGCCGCAATTGGCTAACGAGCGATGGCTAATGCGGTTCCGAGCCGCGCAACACGCCGCATGAACGGCGCTTGCCGTAGGGCAGAAGCACTTGGGCAGCTGCGCCGTTCATCTCTTCGCCGCCGGCAAACCGGTATCCGGTTTGGCGCGGCCGTCAGATCGCAGCGCGAGGCCGCTTGTCCCGGCTTTGCGGCTCAGCGCGCCACTGTGCGTTCGTGATGGGAGTGGAGAAATTGCGCCAGTTGCTCCCGCAGGCTTTCATCGCGCTCCGTCTGGTGGCCAAGCAAGACGGCACGCTCGAACAACGTCTGCTGCAGCTCTCGCGGGAGCTCGCTCCACAGTTCGACAATAGCCAAGCCCAGGACCTGCGCAAATCGGTCGGCGTTCGTGCCGGCAATCTCCGCTCCAGCCATCCCTCCTCCTCCGCGAAGCCATCGCGTTCGTTTGAATCTCCTCGGCGCCGATGCGGTCACCCTAACGACATATAAGGGCCTCGGCAAAGCAACGGCTCTGTTCCGGTCCGGTTCCGGCGCCCTTCCTCCGCGCGGTTCGGCGTTGAACCTTGCGCACGGGCGTGCGCGGACGGGGCAACACCCTGCATGGAGCTTCGCCCCTCTTTCGCGGGTAAGGGCAATACGCAAAGTCCGCTCAAAGGTTTGGCGTGGAGCGCGGCAAGGAACCCTTGGGCTTGGGCAGCATTGTATCCGACACGGCCAGGCGGCGGCCAAGCCGGTGAAAAGGGGGGGGACGACGGACCGAGACGATGGATGCGAAAGATCAGGCGCTGTTGGAATTGGGTAGAGAACTCCAGGCCCGCGACTATCGATTTATAACCGTCACCCCCGCCAGTCATCACCGCGTCTATAGACGACCGAACTGCGCAGCATCACTGCTTGAGCGCGTGTTCGGGTGGAGCCGGCCGTTCCAACGGGCCGACTTGCCGTCAAACATCGTTGCGTTGCTGGAACAGGCGGAAGAGCTGGAGTCGGACGGGGACCTGCTGCGCGCCAAGGTGCGATTTTCGAGCCTGGGCAGACAATTGTTCGTGCATTCCTCGTTTCCGACCGAGTCATCCGACGCCGTATTCTTTGGGCCAGACACTTATCGCTTTGCGCGTGCGTTGCGCCATTCCATCGCCGGCATGCAGGCCAGCGCGTCATTCACCGTCATCGATATCGGATGCGGGAGTGGAGCGGGGGGATTGCACGCAGCCAGTCTGCTGCAGCGCGGCGTGCCGCCCGATGTCATCTTGTCCGACATCAATCCCAGGGCGCTCCGTTATAGCCGGATCAATGCGTGGCTGAATGGCATCTCCAATGTCAGGACGGTTCTGAGCGACCTATTCGAGAGGATCAACGAGGGCGGCGACCTGATCGTCTCGAACCCGCCTTATCTTATTGACCAATCCGCGCGACTCTATCGCCACGGCGGCGGGGCTCTCGGATCCGATTTATCTCTTCGGATCGTCGAAGACAGCATCGACCGCCTGTATCCGGGCGGCCGTCTCTTTCTCTACACCGGCAGCCCGATCATCAATGGCGCCGATACGTTTTTCGAGACGGTGCGCCCTCGATTGGAAGCTCGGGGCTGCCAATACACATACGAAGAAGTCGACCCGGATGTGTTCGGAGAGGAACTCGACAGCGCGCCATACGACCGTGCCGACCGAATAGCCGCGGTCGCGCTGACGGTAGATGTTTGAAGGGAGTAGCAGATGAAATCGCCGGATTTTGAATGGCTGGCGTTCGCCGCGCATATCGACGGCCCGGGATTTGCGCATTTCCAGCGCGCGTTGACCAGATACAACGGGCAGCGGCTGGAGCCGTCGCTGCCCGATCCGGCTTGGCGCGCTCATCTCCGTGCGGAAGCCCGTGTCGTGGAGGCGGAAGGCGAATTCGTGGAGGCGATGCGCCAGGAGATCGCCCCGCTGGTGGCTGATATCCCGCAGCAGGTGGACTCCTTCATCGCTTGGTTCGAGCGTTTGCGCGAAACCGGACCCGGCCAGGGCGATCCGCTGTTTCCGTGGCTGGCGGCCGAAGCGAGCCTCGACGAGATGAAGTGGTTCATCGAGCAGGAGGTGGCAGGAGAGGCGGGGTTCGACGATCTCTTGGCATTGACTCAGGTCAAGATGCCGGAGCAGGCCAAGCTCGAAATGGCCCGGAACTATTGGGACGAGATGGGCCGCGGCGCCAGCAAGGGAATGCACGGGCCGATGTTGGAACGCTTGGCGCATCATATGGACGTGCGGCCGACCCCTGATACCGTGATCCCCGAGGCGCTGGCGCTGGGGAACCTGATGATTGCGTTGGCGCACAATCG
>DASSJW010000417.1:0-5424 GCA_035690995.1 Xanthobacteraceae bacterium | reverse complement strand
GGCGTCGGCTACGGCGCGCCGGCCTCGGTCGGCGCCGCGCTCGCCAACCGCGACCTCGGGCGCTTCTCCGTCAGCATCCAGTCCGACGGCGACCTGATGTACGCGCCGGGCGTGCTGTGGACGGCGGCCAGGCATAAGATCCCGCTGCTGGCGGTGATGCACAACAACCGCGGCTATCACCAGGAGGTCATGCACGTCCAGCGGCTGTCCAACTTCCGCAACCGCGTGGCAAGCCTCGGCGGCGACATGGGGCCGATCGGCACCAGCATCCAGAATCCCGACATCGAGTACCACAAGCTCGCGGAATCGATGGGCTGGTGGGCGAAGGGTCCGATCACGGATCCGGATAAGCTCGGCGCGGTGATCAAGGAAGCTGTTGCGGTGGTGAAGTCCGGCCAGCCCGCGCTGGTCAATGTCTGGACGCAGCCGCGCTAGGGGAGATCAGTCGATGCGTTTTGTAAGTGTAAAAGGGCTGGCGGCGCTCGCCGCCGGCCTCGTCCTCGGCTGCGGCGGGGCTCTGGCCGCCTCCGCCGAAAAGGGCAAGATCGCTTTCGTCCAGCACGGCTGCTGGCAGTGCCACGGCTTTCAGGGGCAGGGCGGGGTTGCCGGCCCGAAGCTGGCGCCGGAGCCGTTGGCGCTCGAGACGTTGACCGCCTTCGTGCGTACGTCGAATCGCGCCATGCCGCCGTACATGGAGGCGATCCTGTCGAACGAGGACCTCGCCGATATCCACGCCTACCTGGAGTCGATCCCGAAGGCGCCGGACCCCAAGGGCATTCCGCTGCTCAATCAGTAGAGCGGCGGGGAGGCAGTTCGATCGGCCCGGCCTGTGCCGGGCCGATGTTTTTCGTGAGCGAACCTCCTACGGTTCTTATTCGGGCAGCAACTCCGGTCCTCACCCTGAGGAGGCGCGTCGCTACGCGACGCTCCTCAGGATGAGGAGTCGTAGGAATGGGCGCTAGCTACTCTAGAGATCGAGCACCAGGCGCTCGCTTTTGCAGCCCGCGCAGCAGATCATGACCTTGGTGTTCGATGCCTGCTCCTCCTCGGTGAGGATGGCATCGCGGTGCTCCGGCGTGCCGGAGATCACTCGCTGCTCGCAGGCCCCGCAGATGCCGAGCTCGCAGGAATAGTCGACGTCGACCCCGGCATCGAGCAGTACCTGCAGGATGGTCTTGCCTTCGGGAATGACGAATTCCTGTCCGGAGCGGGCGAGCTCGACCACAAAGCCGCCCTTCTTCTCCACCTCCTGCTTCGGCGTGAAGTACTCGACGTGGATCTGCTCGCGCGGCCAATCCGCGGTCGCGGCCTCGAACGCCTTCAGCATCGGCGTCGGTCCGCAACAATAGAGATGTGCGTCCTTCGGCGTCTCGGCGATGATCGACTTCACGTCGAGGAACTTGCCGGCGGCCTCGTCATCGAAATGGAACTGCGCCGGCGCCATCGCTTCCAGCGATTGCAGGAAGGCCATGTCGGAGCGCGACCGGCAGGCATAATAGAGCGTCCAGGAGCGGCCCAGGCGCTCCAGCCGCTGCACCATGCACCAGATCGGGGTGATGCCGATGCCACCCGCAAACAGCACCACGTGCTTGGCATTCTCCACCAAGGCGAAATTGTTGCGCGGCGCGCTGATCTTGAGCGTCTTGCCGACGCGCAACTCGTCATGCACGTAGCGCGAGCCGCCCCGGCTGGCGGGATCGCGTTTGATGCCGACGGTATAGGTCGCGGGATCGGGCTCGGCATTGATCAGGGAATATTGCCGGATCAACCCGTTCGGCAGGTGCAGGTCGATATGCGCGCCGGGCTCATAGGTCGGCAGCGCCTTCCCGTCCAGCCGCGTGAATTCGTAGAGGTGGGTATCCCGGGCGGCGTAACGGATCGCGGTCACCCGGACCTCGATCAGGCCGTCGGACGCCTTTGCCGGCGCGGACTCCATGGCCGTCACTTCATTCACCAACCTGCCTCCTGCGGCGGCGCCAAGGTCATCGGGCACCGAAGCCGGTTTGTCAATTATCGGGGCTGAGATATGCTTCCCGAGAGCGCACTCCAACCGGCGGAAAAGCCAAGAGAATTCCTGATGACCCCGGAGCGCCGCGCGGCTTGGCCGGCGCCACGCGGGCGCGCCGCGTCAACGCCCCAGCCGGCGAAAGATCAAATGCGCCGTCGTACCCGGCGCCAAGGGAGGATGCATTGAGCGGCTCAGCGAACAGCACTCTGTCAGCGGGGCTGCTCGGCCTCGCGCTTGCGCTCATGGCTCCGCTCGGCGCGCCTGCCCATGCGCAAGGCGCGTCGACCGGCGCGGCCCCGTCGCGGTCCTGGCTTGATCCGACCCTGCTCGCGGCAGCGAAAGCCGAAGGCTCGCTCATCGTCTACTCGTCGACCAACGAGCAGGAAGGCCTGCCGCTGTTCAAGTTGTTCACGGATGCGACCGGCATCAAGGTCGAATATGTGCGCGCCTCCGACGCGATCTTGATGTCGCGCATGGCGATAGAGTTTCGCGCCGATCAGAGATCCTACGACATCCTGCAGACCGCGACGATCAACAAGATGCCGGCGCAGATGCTGGCGGAGTACGAGCCGCCCGAGGCCGCCAACATCTCCGCCGACGCCCGCGATCCGAACAGGCGCTGGTACGGCGTCTACGCCAATTACAACGCGCCGGCCTATAACACCGGGAAGGTCAAGGCCTCGGAGCTGCCGAAGAGCTACGAGGAGTTCGCCCAACGCAAGGAATGGGCCGGCAAGGTCGCCATTGACGGCACCGACAACGAATGGCTCAAGGCGATCGTGCAGTATTACGGCGAGCAGAAGGGCATCGAGCTCGTAAAGGCCATCGTGGCGGCGCTGCGGCCGGTGGTGACCGACGGCCACCTTGCGCTGGCGCGCGCCACCGGCGCCGGCGAGTATTGGGTGTCGCTCAATAACTATGTGAACCTGTCGATGAACGTGAAGCTTGCAGGCAATCCCATCGACGTCTTCGCGCTGGATCCGGTCACCCTGTTCTTCGGCCAAGTCGGCGTGAACGCCAAGGCGCCGCATCCGAACGCGGCCCGCCTCGCGGCCAATTTCATGCTCAGCCAGGAATGCCAGCAGTTCCTCGCCAAGTTCGGACGACTGCCCACGCGCAAGGACGTGCCATCGAACCCGCCAGGGCTGACCGAGATGCTGACGCAGAAGAAGGTCATCACGGTGCTGATGAGCCCCGAAGAAGAGCGCAAGTGGCAGCGCCAGTTCGACCAGTTGTTCAAGGGGCGATGAGCCGTACGCGCTACGACGAACGAGGCGCTGAGTGACCATCGCCAACGGCCAACTGGAACGGCTGCCCGGGTCGGCGGCGGCGAGCCGGCTCGCCGGCCTCGTGACCCTCCCCAACGCCCTGCTGGTCGCCAGCGTCGCCGTCGCGGTCTGGCTGGTCTTCGTTCCGCTCTGTGCGCTCCTCTACAACGCCTTTACCGAGGATACCGGATTCGGCCCCGGCCCTTTCTCGCTCGACAATTTCGTCGAGGCCTACTCGAGCTGGCATATTCTGCGGTTGTTCTGGAATTCGCTGGTTTTCGCCGTCGGCACGGCGGTGACGACCTTCGTCATGGGCGCGCTGGTGGCCTGGGTGGTGGAACGCACGGACGCACCGGGCGCGACGCTCTTTCATACACTGTCGCTGTTGTCGTTCGCCGTGCCCGGACTGCTGATGGCGATGGCATGGATCTTCGTGTTCAGCCCCAATATCGGCTGGGGCAACACGTTGCTGAAGTCGGGGTTCGGGCTGCACGAGGCGCCGGTGAACATCTATTCGATGGCGGGGATGATCTGGGCGCTGTCGAGCCACTATTTCCCGCTCGCCTATCTGGCGCTGGGGCCGGCGCTGCGCGTGCTCGACCTGCGCATGGAGGAGGCCGCCCTGATGTCGGGTGGCAATTACCTGCAGGTCTTTACCAGGGTCACACTGCCGCTGCTGCGGCCGGCGATCCTGTCCGCGCTGCTGCTCTTGTTCGTGATGGGGATGGCGTCGTACGAGGTCCCGCGCCTGATCGGCCGGCCCGCGCGCATCGACGTGTTCACCACCGACATCCAGGGCGCGATCATCTCGACACCGCCGGCGTTCGGCGTCGCAAGCGCGCTCGGGCTCACGCTGCTCGCGATCTGCGTCCTGGCCGTCTACTTCTACCGCCGCGCCACCCGGCACGCGGAATCCTTCGCCACCATTACCGGCAAGGGCTACCGGCCGACACGCGTCAAGCTCGGGCGTTGGCGCTGGCCGGTCGCCCTCGGCATCGGCGCGATGTTCGCCCTCGCCCTCGGACTTCCGCTGTTCACGCTGGTCTGGCAGTCGTTCTTCCGCAACCTGGCGCAGCCGTTCTCCCTCGACGCCGCACAGGCGGCGACGCTCGACAACTATGATTTCATCCTCGGCTATCCGATCTTTCTCTCGGCGGTGAAGACGAGCGTCATTCTGGCGACGCTGGCGGCGACCATCGTCGCCGGCCTCACCTTCGTGATGGCCTGGATCGCACACCGCTCGCTGCCCCGCTACGGCTTCCTCCTCGATGCGCTCGCTTTCGCGCCGATCGCCATTCCCGGGGTGATCGTCGGGGCCGGCATCCTGGTCGCCTATCTCATGTTGCCGATCGCGATCTACAATACGATCTGGATCCTCCTGGTCGCCTACGTCACCCTGTATCTGCCCTACGGAATGCGGTTCGCGTCGAGCGGGCTTGCCCAGATCCACCGTGAGCTCGAAGAAGTGGCGGCGGTGTCGGGGGCGGGCCTCGGACAGATCTTCGCCCGCATCATGCTGCCGCTGCTCGCGCCGGTGCTGCTGGCCGGCTGGATCTACGTCTTCGTGCTGGCGGTGCGCGAACTCGGCGCTTCGATCTTCCTGGTCGGCCCCGGCACCCACGTGCTCGGGACCATCAGTCTCACCATGTGGGAGGAGGGCGGCAGCTACGGCGCGGTAGCGGCGCTGGGCGTCGTTCAGATCGTTCCGCTCGCCGTCATCGTCGCCGGCCTGCGTGCGGTCGAGCTGCGCATCCAGCGCCGCGCACAAGTGCAGCAGTCGTAACAGCGGCAGGCGGTCAAAGGAGTATGCAGGCCGAAAGCAGTCCGCCCCCCGGATCGCTCCGGAAGGCGGACTGGTTCGACGCCTGATTGAGTGCTTAGGCGGCTAGATTGCCGAATTTCTTGAGGTTCGCTTTCTGCTGGTCGTTGCGCGGCGGCAACTTGAACAGTCGCGCCGCAGTGCCGCCGAGAATATTGTGCTTGGCCTTCTCGGACAGGAACGGCAGATCGTAGATCGTGCTCGGCAGGTCGAAATCCCAGTGCGGATAGTCCGAGGAATACAGCAGCTGGGTCTCGGCGTTGATCATGCGGAAGGTGCATTCGAGCGCCTGGCGGTCCTGAATCTCCATCGGCTGCGAGGAGTAGTAC
>DASSJW010000416.1:0-4261 GCA_035690995.1 Xanthobacteraceae bacterium | reverse complement strand
ACTGCGGCTGCTCGCCGTCGTAACCCTCGACGATCACGAAATCGCAGGTCGAATGCGCCAGACGCAGCGGCTTCGCCCGCTGGTATTCGGGAGAACGGTAGCAGGCGAGCGCGGTGGCATAATCCGGAAATTCGCGCAGGACGTTGCGGGAGCGTCCCTTCCCCTCGACCACTTCGCAGGTCCCGCCGCGCACCAGCACATGACCGTCGTATTTGCGGTGCGCCTCGGGGGTCGCGGCCATGTAGGCCTTGTAGCCTTCCGGGTCGCTCACATCGATATGCGGAATCCAATATCCCTTGGCCATCTCGCGTTCTCCCTATGGTCGCGCCGCCGCCGCGATTTCGGCAATGATCGCTTCGGCGGCGGATTTCGGATCTGGCGCGGCGATGATCGGACGGCCAACCACGAGATGATCGGCGCCGGCCGCGATCGCGGCCGCCGGCGTCATGATGCGCTTCTGGTCGCCGGCGGCCGCTCCCGCCGGCCGGATGCTAGGCGTCACCAGCACCATGCCGGCACCGATGATGGGGCGCAGCATCCTTGCCTCCTCGCCTGAGCAGACCAGCCCGTCGATTCCGACGTCGCGCGCCTGCGCCGCGCGTTCGCCCACGAGTTCCGAAACCGTGAAGTCATAGCCGGCCGCGGCCAGGTCGGCGTCGTCATAAGAGGTGAGCACGGTGACGGCGAGCAAGCGCAGGCCGGAGCCTTTGCGCGCATCGACCGCGGCATGCATGGTCTGCGGATAAGCGTGCACCGTGAGAAACGATGCGCCGAGCGCCGCGACGCTTTCGACCCCCTTGGCAACCGTGTTGCCGATGTCGTGCAGCTTGAGGTCGAGAAAAATGCGCTTGCCGGCGCTGGCGAGCACGCGCGCAAAGTCGATGCCGCCGGCGAAGGCAAGCTGGTAACCGATTTTGTAGAACGAGACCGATTCGCCGAGCCGCACGACGACCTTCTCCGCCTCCGCCACCGATGGGACATCGAGTGCAACGATCAACCGCTCATGCGGATCAAGGCTCACGACGCGACCTCCTGGACGGGTCCCGAGGCCGGCGAGCGGCGGACGAGACACCGGGTTTCATCCCCTACCTTATGCCAGGAGCCTGGCGGTATCGACGAGCTTGCGCACGACGACCTTGAGCTGGTTGGCCGCGCCCGCATCCGTCAGCTCGTCCATATCGTCGAAGGCGTGCTCGGCATTCGGCACCGTCACCTGCTCCGCGAGCACCAGCGCGCCGCAGCCCACCGCCAGCACCTGGCGCAGCGCCAGCAACGAATGGCTCGCGCCGGAACGGCGGGGCGAGGCGCCGCCCAGCGCGAAGACGCGATTCTGGTAAGCGGCGAGCGGCGGCTCCCCGCGCTCGCGTATCACCGAGATCCAATCGATCGTGTTCTTGATGAGCGGCGTGAGCGAGGCGTTGTATTCGGGGCTGGCGATGAAGATGCCCTGGTGTGCGGACATCAGCTGCTTGAGCCTGAACGCATTATGCGGCGGCCCGGATTCCTCCGCCGTGTCGGCATCGTAGATCGGCAACGGATAGTCGACGAGCGAGATGCGGGTCACGTCGGCATCGGCCAAGGTCAGTTGCTTGCTCGCGAGGGCCGCCAGCCGCACATTGTACGACTTCGCCCGCAGCGAGCCGGGAATGACCAGAATTCTTGGAACGGCCATGACGGACGAAAGATGGACGCATGACGGGTGGAGGGAGGACGAATTCCAACGACACCATACGCACGGTTGCGTCGGCTGTCGCCGTCAGTCCCTCCGGTAGACCCAAACCCGCGCCGGCGGAATGTTCATCCACACCCGCTCGGACGGCTCCGCGCTCACGCGCTCGAGCCGCTTCGGGATCGGAGGAACGGCATTGTAGGTGAACTGAACGAAGGGGGCCCCCGGTGACATCAGATCGAGCGCCTCGAACAGGAGACGCAGGCGCACCCGCAGCGGCTTGGTGAACAGCGGCAGGCCGGAGACCACACCCGCGGCCGGCTCTCGCGTCACCCCGCCAAGCAGCCGCTTGAGGCTGTAGGCGTCGCCCTGCACCACCGTCGCCCCAGGGTAGCGCGCACGCAGCAGCCGGCAGAAGGTCGGATCGAACTCGACCAGAACCAGCCGTGAGGGATCGACCCCTTGCGTCAGCAGCGCCTCGGTCACCGGCCCGGTGCCCGGCCCAAGTTCGATGATCGGTCCCGGCCGGCTCGGATCGATGAACGCCGCCATGGTGCGCGCGAGCGCGCGGCCTGACGGCGTTACCGCGCCCAGCGACAGCGGCTTCTCGATCCAGGTGCGGATGAAACGGACTTCATCGTCGAGCCGGATGCCGTTCTTTTCCTCGAAGCGGCGGATCTGGACCCCGAACTTGCGTTTCTGCGTCTCAAGACGCTGTTCGAATCTCCGGCGGTGGCTCTCGAATTGCTGCTCGATCTTACGTTCGAGCGCGCCCTTCTTCTGCTCGAACAGCTGAATGTGACGCTCGATCTCGCGCTCCAGCTCACCCTTCTTGACCTCGAACAGACGCTTCTGTTGCTCGAATTTCTTTTCGAGGAGCTGCAGGGCGGGAAGCGGCATGGGGAGCTAACGCTGCACAATGATTGCAGATTTATGACTTTCCACCGGTAAAGCGCACGGCGGCAAGGGTCAAGCGGCAAATTGCTCAGGCGGAGCCGGAACGAGCCAGGAACTCTTTGACCTTGCCGAAGAATCCGGCCGATTCCGGGTGGGTGTCCTTGGACGACAGGCGCTCGAACTCGTTCAGCAATTCGCGCTGCCGCTTGGTCAGCTTCTGCGGCGTCTCGACCAGCACCTGCACGTACATATCGCCGGTCTGTTTCGAGCGCAGCACCGGCATTCCCTTACCTTGCAGCCGGAAGCGCCGTCCCGATTGCGTTCCTTCCGGCACTTTCACCCGCGTGTTGTTGCCGTCGATGGTCGGCACTTCGAAATCGCCGCCGAGGGCCGCCGCCACCATGGAGATCGGCACCCGGCAATGGAGGTCGGCGCCCTCGCGCTGGAAAAACGGATGCGAGCTGAGCGAGAGGAAAATATAGAGGTCGCCGGCCGGACCACCGCGCACGCCGGCCTCGCCTTCACCCGCAAGCCGGATCCGGGTGCCGTCCTCAACACCGGCGGGAATATTGACGGAGAGCGCGCGCTCGCGCGTCACCCGCCCGGAGCCGGAGCAGGCCGGACAGGGATTGTCGATCACCTGGCCACGACCCTGGCAGCCCGGACAGGTCCGCTCGAGGGTGAAGAAGCCCTGGGCATGGCGAATGCGGCCTTGACCGCCGCAGGTGGGACAAGCCTTGGGTTTGGTGCCGCTCTTGGCGCCCGAGCCCGAGCAGGCCTCGCAGGTCACCGACGTCGGGATGCGCACCTGCGCGGTCTTGCCGGAATAGGCTTCCTCGAGGCTAATTTCCATATTGTAGCGCAGATCGGCGCCACGCTCGCGGCCGCCGCCTCGCCCGCGACGGGCGCCGCCCATGCCGAACAAATCATCGAAGATGTCGGCGAAGGCGGATGCCACGTCCCCAAAGCCGCCACCGGGCCCGCCGCCGTTGTGCTCGAAAGCGGCGTGGCCGAAGCGGTCATAGGCCGCACGCTTGTCGGCGTCCTTCAGGACCTCATAGGCTTCGTTGATCTCTTTGAAGCGGACCTCGCAGCTTTTGTCGCCGGGATTGCGATCGGGATGCCATTTCATCGCCAGCTTGCGGAAGGCGGATTTCAGCTGAGTCTCGTCGGCGGTGCGTTCGACCTCCAGGACCTCGTAGTAGCAGCGCTTGGCCATGCCCGCATCCCACCCCGTCTTTTCCGCCGTGGCGTCGTCGCCCGATGTTACTTGGTCACTCATGGTGCTTCAAAACAGATGCACCCCCGGCTGTGACCCCGGGGTGTTGGTTGCAATCGACAGCAGGCATGGCGACCGCCGCGCCGCGTCAGGCCGACTTCTTGTTCTTCTTGTCGTCGTCGACCTCGGTGAACTCCGCGTCGACGACGTCCTCGTTCTTGCCGCCGGAGCCCTCGCCGGGAGCCGCGCCGCCCGGACCTTCCGGGCCGGCCGCGCCTTCCTGCGCCTGCTTGTACATGGCCTCGCCGAGCTTCATCGAGGCCTGCGCCAGCGCATTGGTCTTGGCCGTGATCGCGTCGGCGTCGGTGCCTTTGAGGGCTTCCTTGAGGTCAGCCATGGCGTTCTCGATCGCACGGCGGTCGGCTTCGCCGACCTTCGCGCCATGTTCGGCGAGCGCCTTCTCCGTGGAATGGACC
>DASSJW010000415.1:0-3104 GCA_035690995.1 Xanthobacteraceae bacterium | reverse complement strand
CGCGCTGGTGGACGCCGGCATCCCGACCGCGTCCCATATCGGCCTGACTCCGCATACCATCGCCATGTTCGGTGGCTTCAAGATTCAAGGCCGCACCGCGGATGCGGCCATGAAGATCCTGGAGGACGCGCTGGCGATCGAAGATGCCGGCTGCTTCATGTTGGAATTCGAGGCCGTGCCGGCCAGGATAGCGCGGCTGATATCGGAGCAACTCACGATCCCGACCATCGGCATCGGCGCCGGCGTCGGCTGCGATGGGCAGATCCTGCTGTGCTACGATCTGCTCGGCGTGTTCACCGACTTCAAGCCGAAATTCACCAAGCGTTACGCCAAACTGACCGAAGTGGCCGTCGGCGGAATCAGGCAATATGTCAAAGAGGTGAAGGAAGGCACGTTCCCTGACGACGACCATTCCTACTCGGTGAACGAGGCCGAATACGAGAAATTCGCCGCCATGGTCGCGAAACGGAAGCAGGTCTGAGATGGGGCGCTTGCCCGCGACTGCGATGCGGCAGCCGCGCTCCAGCGCCCGGCCATCCGCCACGCCGAAGGGCGGGCGGCGCGGCGCGGCGCGCGCGACGCTGACTGAGCAGGCCTATCGCTTGATCGAGGAGCAGATCGTTACGCTCAGGCTCAAGCCCGGCGACGTCCTTTCGGAGCAGATGCTGTCGGCCATGTTCAAGATCGGCCGGACGCCCATCCGCGAAGGCTTGCAGCGGCTGGCGCGCGAAGGCCTGATTACCATATTGCCGCGCAAAGGCGTTCTCGTCTCGGATATCAATCCGCGCAATCAGCTGCTGGTGCTCGAGGTGCGGCGCGAGATCGAACGCTTGCTCAGCCGCGCGGGGGCTGAAAGGGCGGACAAGGACCAGCGCGAACAATTGCTGGAAATCGCGCGCGGCATGGACCGCGCGGCCAAGACCAATGACGACATGTCCTTCATGCGGCTCGATCGCGAGCTCAACCGCCTGATGATCGAGGCGGCGCACAACGACTATGCGGCCCGCTCGATGAAGCTGCTGCAAGGCCTTTCGCGCCGTTTCTGGTACATGCATTATCGCGAGGCGGCCGATCTGCCGCTGTGCGCGCGCTTGCACGCCAACCAGGCGCGCGCGATCGCCCAGGGCAACGGCGAGGCGGCCGCCCGCGCGAGCGACAAATTGATGGACTACGTCGAGAACTTCACCCGCGGAACAGTATCGGTTTAATCGTGAAGACCTACGAGGGACAACGCACCATCGACGGGCTGGTCGTGACGGTCGACGGCCGCCCGCTCGATGAGCACTACGAGGTCAAACGCCTCACCAGGTATGGCTTCGAATGGAGCTATGAAGGCGAAAGCCCGCAGCAATTGGCGCTGGCCATTCTCTACGACCACCTCGGCGACAAGGAACGCGCCGTCGCGCTCTCGGAACCGTTCATGAAGGCGATCGTCGCCAATTTCGACAATGACTGGACGCTGACCGGCGGACAGATCGACGCGTTCTTGCGCGGCAGCGTCGCGGCGTAGTGCGATGAATTTGAAGTGCCTGTCAGAATGTGCCGCGAGTCCTTCGTAGAAACGTCAAGTGTCCTGTCTCCGACGGGCGAGTCGTATTGCGTGTCCCGGACGCGGTGCAGCACAAAGTGCTGCACCGCTGATCCGGGACCGCCACAGGGGCAGAACATTGCGCGGTCCCGGGTTTGCAGCGCACCGCGAAGACGCGCTGCGCTGCGCCCGGAGTGGCGGCACGCCGCATCGGGAGGGCACGCCGTCCTGTTGCTGACATGCGTCTGATATGTCATTGATCGGGCGATCAACAATAACGAATTACCCCAACGCGGGTCACGAGGGAGGATACCATGCCAGTTACTCGCCGCAGCCTACTTGCGTCCGCCGCTGCCGTCGGTCTCGTGTCGGCGTCGGGCCGCGTGTTCAGCCCCGCCATCGCGCAGAACAAGCCGTTGCGCGTCGGCATTCTCGCGCCGCGCTCCGGCATCGCTGCGGCGCCGGGCCTCAATGGAATCCGGGCCACACAATGGGCGGTCGAGCGCTACAACGCGCAGGGCGGCATCGGCGGCCGCAAGGTCGAACTCGTGATCGAGGATGAATCCTCGCCGAAGGACACGATCGAGCGCTTCAGCAAGCTCGTGCAGCAGGAGAAAGTCGACTGCGTTCACGGCATCATCTCCACCGGCGTCGGGCTCGCGCTCGGCCCGGTGGTGGAGGAGGCGCGCGCGCTCACGATCTACTGGGACGGCACCACGCAGGATGGCGTGGACGAGAAGATCCCCAATCCCCGCTATCTGTTCCGTTCGACCGACAACGAGTGCGAGGCGGTCATGTCCTCGCTGCTCACGATCAAGAACTGGAAAGGCAAGTTCGTCACCGTTGCCGGAATCAATCCCGACTATTCCTACGGCCGCAACAACATGGCGGCTTTCGTCGCGATCCTCAAGCGGTTCAACATCGACCACCGGGTCGTCACCGAGCAGTGGCCCAAGGTCGGCACCATGGACCTGACCAGCCACGTGGCCGCGCTCAAGGCTGCCAAACCGGATTTGATCTTCTCCTCGCTGCTGTTCGCGGATCTGCCGGTGTTCATGAAGCAGGCGCATGCCGCGGGCCTGACCGAAGGCACCAAGCTCGTGTTCCCCGCCGCCGGCTGGCAGCACACGCTGATGAAGAAGGAATTCACGCCCGAAGGGATGCTGTTCGGCCACAACACGCTTTACTTTGCGAACCCGCAGGCGTCGCCGCTGGCGAAGGAATTCGTCGCCTGGTACGAGCAGACCCACAAGGACTATCCCGAGTGGGAAGCCGACCGCGCCTATTTTGCCATCGCCTCCTACAAGGCGGCGGTGGAGAAAGCGCTGGCCGCGAAGGGCGGCAGCTGGCCGTCACAGGACGACATCATCGACGCGATGGTCGGCCTGTCGATCGAGAGCCTCGGCGGCAAGGGCGCCTGGCGCAAGGACCATATTGCCGACCAGACCTTCGTGCAGGGTCTCACCACCCACAACAACAAGTATGACTTCGTCACGCTCGGGACGTTCGAGAGCCTGTATTCCACCGAGCTGCAGAAGCCGCCGGGGGCGAATTTCTGGGAGTGGATCAAGACCGC
>DASSJW010000414.1:0-9812 GCA_035690995.1 Xanthobacteraceae bacterium | reverse complement strand
ACCTCCGCAACGCCGTCGTACCAGACGGTATCGCCGGTGATGTAGATCGGCGGCATCGAGACATCCTCGAATGTCAGCACGAAGCCGATCACGTCGCCGCTCATGGGCTCGATGCCGGCGGGGCCATGGCGTGCGGGGGTCGCGGTGATCGTCAGTTTCGCTCCGGCGGCATTGATCAATTGCTTCGTGTCCCACGGTCTTAGTCCTTCGGCGGCGCTGCCGAGCCGGGCGGCACCGGCCACGGTGGCGAAGATGTGCGGCGCCTCCGCGGCGAACGCCCGACCGGCCCGGTCGAAATTGTCTGAATGCTGGTCATGGCTGAGCAGCACCGCGTCGACCGGACCGATCACGTCGGCGGACAACGCCGGTCCGGAGGTCTTGGTCAGGGTGACGTAGCTCAGCCGGTACTCGCCGGGAGCATCGAAAGTGGGATCGGTGACGAGGCGGAAACCGTTCGCCTCGATCAGCACGGTGGGTCCGCCGACGAGCGTCAGGGTCAATATCATCATCGCACGTCCCAGAGCCTGGTCCCGAAAAGCCGCCCGGTGGGACGAAATCATGCGGTCGAACGGATGCTGTTGGCATCACATCCACGTGTTCGGATTAGGCTCCCGCGCGCTTCGGCCGCATAGCCGCGCGTGGTGCATGCGTTAGCCGCAAAGGGACACCGCGGGCGCGGGAATAATCCCCCGGTATGCCGAGTCTTGGTGCGGTCGGCGCAGGGCGCGCCGCCGCCCACGTTTGGATATCCCGAGGGAGATCGATCATGCTCGACCTGTCGCGTCGCGACTTTGTCGTTTCTACCGGCCTTGCGGCCGCGCTCGGCCTCAATGCGCGACTGGTGGTGTCGCCGGCCTTCGCGCAGAAGACACCTGACCCAGCGCGAGGATTCGTGACCTACAAGATCGGCGCGGCCGAAGTCACCGCGCTCTACGACGGCATCTGGGAAAAGCCGCACGACCCGGCCTTCATCGCCAATGCTTCGGTCGAAGACGTGAAGGCAGCGATGGTGAAGGCGGGATTGCCAGCCGACTTCGTCTCCATCCCCTTCACGGTGGTTGTCGTCAGGAATGGCGGCAAGACCATCCTCTGCGACAGCGGCACAGGCGGGCAGGTGCAGCCGACCGCCGGCAAGATGATGGCCAATATGAAAGCGGCCGGAATCGATCCCACCAAGATCGACACCATCCTCATCTCGCACTGTCATCCCGATCACATTTTCGGGCTGATGGAAAAGGACAGCAACAAGCCGGTATTCCCGGACGCCGAGATCATCATTTCCGATGTTGAATATAAATTCTGGACCGACCCGGCGGTGATCGACCGCCTGCCGGAGGCCAGGAAAGGTCTGGCGCGGCGTATCCAGGCGGTGTTTCCGACCTGGAAGAACATTCGTCAGGTGGAGGGCGAAGCGGACGTCGCTCCCGGTATCCGCTTCGTCAGCGCGCCCGGGCACACGCCCGGCCATCGCGCGTTCCACCTTTCTTCCGGCTCGAGCCAGCTCATGATCTCCAACGACACCGCCTATGTGCCGGCGCTGGTGGTGGCCAATCCCGGCTGGCGCGGCCAGTACGACCAGGATGGCGCGACGGCGGAAGCCTCGCGGCGCACGCTGCTCGACCGCGTCATCGCCGACAAAATCATGATCTGTGGCTACCACTTCCCCTTCCCCGGCGGCGGCACCATCGCCAAGGACGGCACCGGCTATGCGCTCACCGTCATGAAGACGTGAGTGAGCGTCCGCGTCTTTGAATCAACGCCATGACGAAATGGAGTCCACCCGTGAAAACTTCCGTGCTTTGGCTCTCAGCGTTCCTGCTCGGCGCGGCCCTTGCCGCTCCCGGCGCGCTCGCCGTCGATAACGTCACCTCGCGTGACGCGCCTGACCTCACCTCGGTACGCGCCAAGATCAAGGCCAAGGATTTCAAGGCCGCGATCGCCGAACTCACCCCGATGCTGGAGACGTATCAACATGCGGACGTCTACAATCTGATGGGTTTCAGCCTGCGCAAGACCGGCGACCACAAGCAGGCCTACACGTTTTATCGCAAAGCGCTCGATTTCGACCCCGAGCACAAGGGCGCGCTGGAATATCTCGGCGAACTCTATGTCGAAACCGGACAAGTGGATAAGGCGCGGGAGAACGTCGTGCTGTTGAAGAAGCTGTGCCCCGGTGGCTGTGAGGAGCTTGCCGATCTCGAACAGGCCATTGCTTCAGCCGCGCCGAGGGCCAGCGCTGCCCCGCCTAAAACCAATTGAGGACGCGGCGTGTCCTCGACGCTCATGGAGGCGGCGGCGGTCGTCGGCCGCCTCCTGCTCGCGGGCATCTTCCTGCATGAGGCCTGGAGCAAGCTCGCCGGCTATTCAGCCGCGCTTGCCTACATGCACGCCTTCGGCATCCCGGGACAACTGTTGCCGCTCGCCATTGCCGTCGAACTGGGTTGTGGCCTCTTGATCGCCTGCGGTTATTACACCCGCGCCGCCGCCCTGGTATTGGCGGGGTTCTGCGTGGCCACCGCCATTCTGTTCCACGACAAGCTTAGCGACCGGAATCAGCTCCTGCATTTCGAGAAGGACCTGGCGATCGCCGGCGGGCTGTTGGTGCTGTTTGCCCGCGGCGCGGGGGCCTGGGCGCTCGATGCGTGGCGGGCGAAGCGGCCTCGCGTCTCCGGCGGGCAAACGCGAAGCACATCACCTCCGGACTCGGAAATTCCTGACACCCCAGGCCCGTTCCCCGCGGCACCCGCTTGAATTTATGCAAATTTCACGGATTGCGGTCCTCGAACCTTTTGCCTGCTGGCGCGACTAACCCTTTGAGCCCAGTTCGGACCTCATAGGGAGGTCCGTGGCAACTTGCACTAGGGGGGCCTTCGTGCAGAAGTCTCAGCGGCCCGATAAGGGCCATTCCGTTTATTACCGCAACCGCGAAGCTCTGTTGGTGATGACGGCGAGTGCCGCCCTGCTCGCCGGGCTGGCCGGTTCCGCCAACGCGGTTCCACTCAACGTGCAGCCCGGGGCTGCCCCGCAGCCCGACGCCGTGCGTCCCGCCAGAGCCAAAGCCACGGTGTTGGCATCGCGCGATAAGGCGGCGACCAAGCCCAAGGAAAGCGAGGATGTGGCCGCCAGAGCGAAAGGCGTGCTCACCGTTGTCGTCTCGATCAGCAAGCAACAGCTCACACTCTATTCCGACGGACATCCGATCGCGCATTCGCGCGTATCGACCGGCGTCCCAGGCCATCCGACGCCGACCGGCGTGTTCAGCGTCATTCAGAAGGATCGCTGGCACCGCTCCAATATCTATTACAACGCCCCGATGTACTACATGCAGCGGATCACCTGGTCGGGGGTGGCCATGCACCAGGGTGTGGTTCCGAGCGGGCCGGCGTCGCACGGCTGCATCCGACTGCCCGAGGCGTTCGCGCGTCAGATGTGGGGAATCACCAAGCTCGGTGTCCGCGTCATCGTCACGTACGGTGACGTGACGCCGGTGGCGGTTGCCAACGACCGCCTGTTCACGTTCAAACGTGAGAACCCCGAAGCGAAACCCGAATCGACGCCGGAGTCGGAAGCGTCCTCGGCGGACAAGATCAAGGCCGCCTACGGCATCCTCGAAACGGCCCTGCTCCGGCCGGGCAACGGCAATGCAGTCGCATCGGACGCCGCCAAGTCGCCGTGGGATACCGCCAAGCCGGGTGACCGTGCGCTCGACGCCATGGCCTATGCGGTCGGTGCCCCGCGTGAAACGGCAGTGACGGCCTCGGATCCGAAGCCGGCATCGGCCGGCAACGCGCGCGTCGCCAACACCGCCACCAACACCACAGTGGACGAACTTCGGCCGCTCAAGCCCGGCCCGGTTTCGGTGTTCATCAGCCGCAAGGAAGGCAAGCTGTTCGTGCGCAAGGGCTTCGAGCCGGTCTTCGACGTGCCGGTCACGTTCGAGCAGCCCGACCAGCCGCTGGGCACCCATGTCTTCACCGCTCTGGCGTTCAATGACGACAACACGACGCTGCGCTGGAACGTGATGTCCATGCCGGGCGCCGGCTCGGCACCGGTCAAGCCGGTGAAGAAGGCGGAGAAAGGCAAGAAGGTGGAGGTCGCGGCGACGATGCCGGCCTCGAATGCGACTGACGCGCTCAATCGCGTCACCATTCCCCAGGACGCCATCGACCGGATTTCCCGGCTGATGTCGCCGGGCGCCTCGCTGATCATCTCCGATAAGGGCATCAGCGGGGAAACCGGAAAAGGCACCGACTTCATCGTGCTGACGCGCTGACGACCAGCGCGAAATCCAAAGCCTCTCGTCATGCCCGGCCATTTGGCCGGGCATGATTCGTTGGAGGCCCTAGCATTTGCCTGCCAAATGGTTGGGTCTTGCGAGGGTAGCGGGTTCAGCTGCGCGCCAACGCCGCCAGGCCCTCCGGGGTCGTCACCGACGGCGTCCAGCCGAGGCGGGAAAGCGCGGACGGGTCTGCCACCAGCGAGCCGGCGAGCCGCTGATAAACCTCGCTTCGGCCCGTCGCCCGCAGCGCGGTTTCAAGCAATGCGAGCGGTACCGGAATGAGGCCTGGCCTGCGCCCAAGGCCGCCGCGCAACGCCGCAATCATTTCAGGAATGGTCAACGCCTTGGGGTCGGCCACGATGAGCGGGCGCTGCAGCCGTCCCGGCGCCGCGAGCACCGCATCCACGGCAGCGACCAGATTGTCGAGCGAGAGCAGCGAGCGTCGGGCTCGAAGCAGCCCCAGCGGCAGCGGGTAATGCGAGCGCGCGAAGCGCAGAAGCTCCGCCATATTGCCTTTCACGCCGGCGCCATAGACGAGCACAAGTCGCAACGCGACCCAGTCGAGGTCGAGAGCGGCCAAGCCTTGCTCCGCCGCAAGCTTGGAGCGGCCATAGGCGTCAGTCGGTTGCGGCGCGAGATCCTCGGTGAGCGTGTGGTCCGCGGTAGCTCCGGCCTGCGCCCGGATCGAGGACAGGAAGATGAAGCGCTTGGCCCCGGCCCGTTGGGCCGCGCGCGCGAGCCCGATCGTGGCCTCGGTGTTGAGCATGCGGTAATCATCTTCCGGCAGTCCCGACATGGCATGGGCGAGCCCAGCCGAGTGAATGACGGCGTCGACGTCGGCCAGCGCCGCCGCCATATTCTGCGGGCGTGCGAGGTCGCCGACGACGGCGCTGGCCGCGTCCAGGGGCACCACGCTCGGGCGGCGCAGCAGGACGCGCAGCCGATAGCCGCGCCTGGGCAGTTCCCGCAGCAGGCATTGCCCGATGAAGCCGGTTGCTCCGGTGAGGGCAATCAGCGGTCTGGTGGTCGCGCCGACGGGATTCACTGCTGTTCTCCGACGTCCTCGGGCGTGCCCTGTTGCCGCAAATTATATCGTATTTGGATTCGGTGCATGCGCGAGACGGCCGATGGCGGCGGCCTCGGGAACGGATGGTGACGAATCTTGCTATGATATCAACCGGACCGATCGCGGCAGTCCTTTGGGTAGAGGGAGGTCTCGATGTTGGACGGCGTGATGCTGCTGTGGTTCGTGCTGGCAGCGGCATCGCTGCTGTTCGTCGCGGTGGATATTCGCGCGACGCCGGAATCTCCAGTGCTCAAGTGGGGATTTGTGCTGCTGACGGCGTATACCGGCGTGATCGGTGCGTTTCTCTACGTGTTGGGCTGCCGTGAGCCGTTGCCGGGCCTGCACGAGCGCTACGTCGCCGTGCAGTGGCGCCAGGCGCTGGGATCGACAATGCATTGCGTCGCTGGGGATGGGGTCGGCATCCTCGCCGGCGCAGTGTTGGCGAGTGCCTTTGGTATTTCCGGCTTGGCTGAAATCGCCCTCGAATACTTCTTGGGATTTGTCTTCGGCTGGACGATTTTTCAGGCGCTATTCATGCGCGACATGGCCGGCGGCTCATACCGGCGCGCGCTGGCCAGCACGTTCATGTCGGAGCTTCTGTCGATGAATCTTCTGATGGCGGGAATGGTGCCGACAGTGATGGCGCTGAAGGCGCGAATCCCGGCCGCGAGCGACCCGACTGCGCCCAGCTTCTGGTTCGTGATGTCGATGGGACTGCTGGTCGGGTTCATTGTGGCCTATCCCATGAACTGGTGGCTGGTGGCTTACCATTTGAAGCACGGCATGATGACGGTGCGCCGGACGGGCTCAGCGGCCATGGCGGGCCGCGCTGACCAATCCCATGCCGGCATGGACATGGCGGCGCAAACCGAGCCCATGCGCATGGATAGCGGCGAGAAGCCATGGCCTCCGGTTCCGGTGATGGCGCTGCTCTCGTTTCTTGCGTTGGCGGCGGGGATCGCGATGGCCCTGCTGTTGCGACGGGTTTGACGGATTGCGTCGTCGCAGGCTTCACGACGTGTCGCGCGCAGAATAGTCTCGGATCGCATTCCCGCTCCGCGCCATGGCTTTTGTCCGGGGAGGCCTGACCATGCTTTCACGGCGTGCCTTCATGCTGTCGGCTGCTGCGGCCTCGACAGCCTTGCCTACGCTCGCGCGCTCTCAGCCCGCACCGGCCGGGCCAGGGGGAGGCGATCAACCGGCGGTGCTGCGGTTGCATCGCCGCACCGTCGAGGTCAACGGCAAGCCGGCGTCGGTGTATGGAATTCAGCAACCCGACGGCACCTTCGGCATCCGGACCGAGGTCGGTAAGCGGTTCCGCGTCCGGGTCGAAAACCGAATCGACGAGCCTAGCCTGATCCATTGGCACGGCCTCACGCCGCCCTGGCAGCAGGACGGCGTCCCCGGCGTGTCCGGCCCGCCGATTTCGCCGGGGGGCAGCGCCGACTACGACTTCCCGCTACGTTTCGGCGGGACGTTCTGGATGCACTCGCACCAGGGATTGCAGGAGCAGTTGCTGATGTCGGCTCCGCTGATCATTCGCGATCAGCGCGATCGGGCGGACCAGCAGGAAGTCGTTTTGACGCTGGCCGACTTCAGCTTCACACCTCCGGAGCAGATCTTCGCGGCGCTCAAGAAGGGCGGCACCATGTCGTCCATGAACAGCCCGCCGCCCGCCGCCGGTTCGGCGAGCGCGAAGGCCATGCGCCCTGCGGCTGGCGCGATGCCGGCAGGCATGGCCATGGGCGCCAAGCCGGATTTGAACGACGTCACCTACGACGCGTTTCTGGCCAACGATCGCACCCTTGGCGATCCCGACGTGGTCAAGGTCGAGCCGGGTGGGCGCGTGCTGCTGCGGGTGATCAACAGCTCTTCCATGAGCGCTTTTCACGTCGATCTCGGCCAGCTCGATGGCGAGCTGATCGCGGTGGACGGCTTTCGGGTCGCGCCCGTCATCGCACGCCGCTTCCCGATCGCGGTGGCACAGCGGCTGGACATCCGGCTGGCGATTCCGCGCGCCCCCGCGGCGCATCCCGTGCTCGCGCTGCTCGAAGGGGAGAACAAGCAAACCGGCATCGTCCTGCAGGCCGGGCGGGGCCCGGTCGTGCGCATTCCCGACACGGCTGGCGCGGCTTCGCCCGCGCTCACGCTCGACCTGGAAAGCCGCTTGCGCGCCACAAAGCCGCTCAAGCCCCGCAAGCCCGACCGCGTTCACACCCTCGACCTGACCGGCGAGATGGCCGGCTACGTCTGGTCGATCAACAACGTGGCCTGGAACAAGGACGTGCCGCCGCTACCGCTCGCAAAGGGCGAACGGGTCGAGCTTGTCTTCGCCAACCGCACCCCGATGCCGCATCCCATGCACCTGCACGGGCATGAGTTTCAGGTCGTGGAGATCGATGGCAAACGTTTCGCCGGGGCGGTGCGCGACACCGTGCTGGTGCCGCCCGGCCGCCGGGTCGTCGTAGCGTTCGACGCCAATAATCCAGGCTTCTGGGCGCTCCACTGCCATCTCCTCTATCACCTCGAAGCCGGCATGTTCACGACGCTGCGTTATATCTGAATCGAAAATCGAAGCAGCGGACAGGACAACGACAGCGATGCTTCGTTCACGCGGACCGAGCGCACCTCGGTCGCTGAGACCCTTTGAACCGAGCGCGCGCGCCACGGCGTTTAACATTGCGCTTGGATAAGAGCCTGTTCTTCCCAGTCTGGGAGACTGAACCGTGTCCCTTCACTGGTTCTGCAGACAGGCGTCCGAGCGAGGATTGATGGCGCAAAAATAGCTTTTGTCTCTCGTGCAGAACCCCAAGCTGTAGTCTTTGGTGTAATTCGCGAGGCAGGTGTTCATCCAGTCGATGCTGATCCGCGCCTTCTCGAAATCCTCCTCACCGCAGGATTCATCGAGGTTCGATGCAACGCGCGTAAATTCTCGCGGAATAGCCTGTTTTCCCCGCTTGGAGAGGGCTTCCGCCCGCCCATAGAGGATTTGGGAGACGGTGAGACAATCGTTTTTGTTGGTTGGGGTCTGATCTGTTGGGACGGCCGGCTTCGCCGCGGGGGCGGCAGACCGCTGTTTCGCCGTAACCGACTTGTGTTTCGCCACACCGGACGACCTGTGCCTCGCCGCGTCAGATGGCGTGGCAAACACGCACATCGAGCCCAGGGTGGCGAGGCAGCACAGTGCGGCTGCCATACGAGATCTTCCCAGCATAGTGGTCTCCTCAGGCCGCATGCTTTTTCAGCCGATTTTAGCCGATGATTCCCTGGTCCGAGGCGGCGGGGGCAGGTGCTTTCGCGATCCGATCGTGGGCAGGCCCGGTTTCCATGGAATGGACAACCAATCACTTGACGCGACACCTCTCCATTGATTTGATGCCTCAATCACGCCACAAGAAAGAGCGTTTTTCGCCCAAGGGAGACGAATGTGAGCCGCAACGTATCGCGAAAAGTCCAGGGCAAATCGGTTGGTTCTCGCCCCAAGAATTCATCCAAGAGGAAGCGGGCACGTACCCCGCGACAGACAGATTTCAGGTCCTTCGGTTGGTATGAGAAGGCGGCTCAATCGGTCGGAATCAGTGCCAGAGCATCATAAGCACCGATGACTGGTTGAACGTCGCGCCGCGGCCCCTTCGCGACCCGCGCATCCGTTTGGCAGATTTGGCGTCGCGCGATCCGCAATATCGCGCGCGCCGCGATTGCTATTCTTGTTCGCGATCGCCGCCGCTGACACGTAAGCCATTGATTCGGCTAGAAAAATGGTGGAGCCAGGGGGAGTCGAACCCCCGACCTCTTGAATGCCATTCAAGCGCTCTCCCAACTGAGCTATGGCCCCATCGGGGACGCGGTGTCGGGACAATCGCGTCCAAATCTCACGGCGAATTGTAACGGCTCTCCGTTGCCGTGACCAGGATGCGGCTTGTTGCCGTCCGCGCCGGCAAGGTCAAGTCTCTTCCTCGTCGTCGACGTCCCCGATGATGTCGGTGACGTCGTCGTCGCCTTCTTCCTGCTCTTCGATGAAAGCGGCGTCGTCCAAGCCTTCGTCCTCGAGCTCGACCTCGTCCTCGGCGCCCTCAACCGCTTCGCCATCGGCGGTCTTCTTGCCCTGGGCTTCGGCGTCCGCGTCCTCGAGCGAAACGAATTCGGCCTCCGCGGTCTCGGGCACCACCGTCTCTTCTTCAGGCACCGGCGCGGCCGCGCGCGCAGCGGCAGAATCCGGTCGTGAGCGTGCGCTCACCGCGGCGAGCTCCAGCACGGTATGGCACTTCGGGCAGATAATCGGGTCCTTGCTGAGATCGTAGAATTTCGCGCCGCAATTGCCGCAGAGGCGCTTAGTGCCGAGCTCGGGTTTCGCCACGGTTCGGGTTCCTCGAGGGGGTCTAAAATGAGGTGCTTCACTTGGCGAGTTGCCGTGCCAGTGTCAATAGCTCCCGAACAGCTTCCGGCAGCCCGTGTCCGCGCTCATTG
>DASSJW010000413.1:0-10660 GCA_035690995.1 Xanthobacteraceae bacterium | reverse complement strand
GGACCGGCGGCGAGCGCGGTCCGGGTTTCCCGGTTGACCCATGCGATGACTTCGGCCGGCGTTCCGGCCGGCGCGAACATGCCGAACCAGGTGCCGCTTTGCATCTGCCCGAAGCCACTCTCGCCCATGGTCGGAACGTCGGGCAGCGACGCGAGGCGTTGCGCGGTGAGCACCGCGAGCGCGCGGGTCTTGCCCTCCCGGATCAGCGGCGTCTGCAACGTGACGCTGTCGAACATGAGCTGGACATGGCCGGCGATCAGATCCTGGATCGCCGGCGCGGCGCCGCGATAGGGCACATGAACCATGGCGATGCCGGCGGTCTGCTTGAATTGCTCCCCGACCAGGTGTCCCGACGCGGCGTTGCCCTGCGAGGCATAGCTCAGCTTGCCGGGATTGGCCTGGGCATAAGCCACCAGCTCGCGCACCGATTTGACCGGCAGGCCGGGATTGACCACCAGCACGTTGGGAAACGTCGCGACGTGGATGATCGGCACCAAATCCTTGGCGGGATCGAAGGCAAGCCGCGTCAGATGCGCGAGCACCGCATTCGTGCTGAGGCCGCCCATGAACAGCGTGTAGCCGTCGGCCGGCGCGCGCGCCGCAGCTTCCGCTCCGACGGCGCCTGCGCCGCCGGGGCGGTTCTCGACCACGACCGCCTGCCCGGATGCCTCGGCCAAGCGTTGCGAGACGATGCGGGCGAGCGTGTCGGCGAGGCCGCCGGGCGCGAGCGGCACGATGATCTTGATGGATCTCGCCGGGTAGTCCTCGGCGCGCGCCGGAGCGGACGCGAGCGCGGCGACGCCGCACAGCGCGATTGCGACCCACGCGGATGGAGCACGCGCGATTGGCATGGTCGTGTTCTCTTCCTTGGAACGTGTTCTTTTCCGTTATCCGGTTCCATACCACATCTCGCGTGGGACATCGTTGCCGCTTGCGGGGCTTTCGCAAAGCCCGCATCATCCGCGCCGCGCTCGCCCAAGCAAGAGAACCCGTCGAGGACCAGATGAAGCGTCTTGCCGTCGCGCTTGTGTCGGGTGTCATCTGCATCCAGCCGGTTGGGGCATCCGCCGCCGACTGGCCGACGCGGCCGATCCGCATCATCGCGCCGTCGACGCCCGGCGGTGCCGCCGATATGTTCGCACGCCTGCTGTGCGACTATTTCAGCGAAACGTTTCGTGAGCGCTGCTTTGTCGAGAATCGTGCCGGCGCCGGCGGGCTGATCGGAACGGCGGCCACCGCGCAGGCGGCGCCCGACGGCTACACGCTCACCACGTCGAGCACCGCCTATCATGTGATCGCGCCGGTGGTGAGCCCGAACCCCGGCTTCGATCCGATGAAGGACTTTACCCACATCGCCTATGTCGGCGGACCACCCAACGTCTTCGTGGTGAACCCCGGATTCGGGGTGCGCTCGCTCAAGGAGCTGGTGGAACTCGGCCGGCGAGGCCAGGTGATCGACTACGTCTCGCCCGGGGTCGGCACGCTCGGGCATCTGCTGGCGGAAACCTTCGCACAGAAGGCCGGCATCAAGCTGCAGCAGATCATGACCAAGGGCGCCTCGCAGGGGATGATGGACCTCATCAGCGGCAACGTGAATGTCGGGACCATGACCTGGACATCGGCGCTGACGCAGATCCGCGCCGGCAAGGTCATTCCGATCGCGGTCTCGTCGAACGCGCGGCTTGCGGAATTTCCGGACCTGCCGACATTCAAGGATCTCGGCTATGCGGATCTCACGGCAGTGTCGTGGTTCGCGCTGTCCGGACCGGCGGGCTTGCCAGGCGACATCACCGCGCGGCTCAATGCGGCGGTCGCCCGGATGCTGGAGCTGTCCGAGGTGCGCCGGCGCCTCGACCGCGATGCCGTCGAGACCCGGGTGATGAGCCCGGACGAGTTCACCCAATTCGTGGCCAGCGAGATCGACAAGTGGGCGCCGGTCGCCAAGCGGGTGATGCAGGCGAATTAGAACCGAGTGCGTTCGGCGAATCGCGCGATGTCGCTCCGCCGCTCACCGCACGGCGCGATGTCGCGTTTGCGTTACTCCGATCCGGCCACGCCGGCCTTTTGCAGGACCTTCGCCCAACGTGCCGTCTCCGACGCCATGAAGCGCTCGAGCTCCGCGGGCGAACCCTTGCCAACGGGAATGAACTGGAGGCCGACCAGCTGCTTGGTGACCTCGGGCTCGGCGATCGCCGCGTTCACCGCGCCGTTGAGCTTGGCGATGATGTCCTTGGGGGTTTCGCCCGGCACCGCCACCGATTGCCAAGCCGCCCAGTCGAAGCCCGGCACGCCGACTTCGGCAAGCGGCGGGAGCTCCGGCGCCGCCGGCGCGCGTTGCGCGGTCGTCACGCCGAGCGCGCGCACCTTGCCGGCCTGGATCAGCGGATAGGCCGGCGCGAGATCGCTGAACATCAACTGGATGTGGCCGGCTATGACGTCGTTGAGCGCCGGCAGCGTGCCCTTGTACGGCACGTGGGTCATCGGAATGCCCATCTCGGTCTTGAACAACTCGCCCATCAGGTGATGGAACGCGCCGGCGCCGCCCGAGCCGTAGCTCAACGGCTGCTCCTTCGCGAGCTTGACCAGGTCGGCAACCGAATGAACCGGGAGCGACGGGTTCACCACCAGCACGAACGGCACGTTGCAGATCAGCGCCGCCAAGGTCAGATCCTTCCCGGGATCGTACGGCAGCTTCTTGTACAGGGTGGGGTTCATCGCCAGCGTGCCGCTCGTCGCCATCATGATGGTGTAGCCGTCGGGCGTGCTGCGCGCGACCTGGACCGCCGCCGTCACCGTGCCGGCGCCGGGCCGGTTCTCGACCACGAATGGCTTGCCGAAGCGATCGGAGAGTTTTTGACCGACCAGCCGTCCGAGGATGTCGGTGCCGCCGCCGGGAGCAAACGGCACGATGAAGTTGACCTGACGGCTGGGATAGTCCTGCGCATGCTCTTGCGCCCGCGACGGGGCGGTGGACATGCCGAGCAATGCAAGGCCGAGCAGCATCGCGGCGATGGATTTCATGTTCGTCCTCCGATCTGAGCCGTCTGCTTCGCAGGCGAAAAGCGATCCTCGTCAGGTTCGTGGCGCGTCCTATTGCGACCTCGCGATGCCGGCGTGCTCCACCACCTTGCCCAAGCGGACGATCTCGGACCTCATGAAGCGCTGCAAATCGTCGACCGACGGATAATCGACGGTAATTCGCGCCGTACGAGCGAACTCGGCTTTGACCTCGGGCAGTTCCAATACCTTCTTCACCTCGACATGGAGCTTATCGACGATCTCCTGCGGCGTCCCGGCCGGGGCCACGATCATCTGCCAGGAGGTGAGGTCGAATCCGGGGACGCCCGCCTCCGCGATGGTCGGGACGTCCGGCGCGATCGGCAGACGCGATGCGGACGACACGCCGAGCGCGCGCACCTTGCCGTCCTTGAGCAGCGGCAGGATCGGGGTCGGCTCGCCGAACATCGTTGGAATGTGGCCGGCAACGAGGTCGGTGAGCGCGGGCCCGTCGCCGCGATAGGGCACGTGCACGATGTTGATGCCGGTCAGGGTCTTGAGCAGTTCAAAGCTCAGGTTCTGCGGCGAGCCGGGACCGGCCGATCCGTAGGAGAGTTGCCCGGGCTTCGCCTTGGCCAGGGCGATGAGGTCGGCCACCGAGTGAACCGGCTGCGAAGGATGCACGAGCAGCAGGAACGGCGCGTTGGAGACGAGCGCGATCGGCGCGAAATCCTTGGCCGGGTCGTAGGGCAGGCTCTTGTTCAGCGTAGCCGTGATCGCGAACGGCGTGCTGGTGCCGAGCATGATGGTGTAGCCGTCGGGCGCCGCCTTCGCGACAGACGCGGCTCCGATCACCGTCCCGGCACCGGTCCGGTTCTCGATCACCACCGGCTTGCCCAGCCGTTCCGCCAGTTTCTGCCCGAGCATGCGCGCCAGCGCGTCGAGCCCGCCGCCGGCGGGGTAGGGCACCACCAGGGTCACGGCGCGGTTCGGGTAGTCCTGCGCCGGCGAGGTCTGGGCCTGGGCGAGCGAAACCCCCATCAGGAGAGCTGCCGCCGCGAGCAGAGCCGCAGGCCTGCGCCCGTTCATGAACTGCACGTATCCTCCCTGCCGATCGTCAATGTCGGCTTGCGCCGACTGTAACGGAAGGCCGCCCGGCCGGTAAGCGCCCCGAGGACGCAGGGGAACGACGCCGGCTTCCCTGTTCTTGACTTCGGGGGGGCGGCTCCATACGTTCCGCGCGCTCTCGCAAAGAGCCGAATGCAGCCCGCCGACCGGTCCCGGAGACCGGAGGCTACCGCCCGACAGCGCGATGCGCCCTCGGGCGCAAAGGTGTTTGGCGGCTGCGGGCGCGCGGCGCTCATCACCTCATGCCCGGTCGAGCCGGGCAGGGGACCAAGGCGGAAGGCAGGAAGCGATGTTCGACTCGCTGTCGGAACGGCTCGGCGGCATTCTCGACCGCCTGACGCGGCGCGGTGCGCTGACCGAGGCGGACGTCGATGCCGCGCTGCGCGAAGTGCGCCGCGCGCTGCTCGAGGCCGACGTCGCCCTCGACGTGGTGCGCGCCTTCATCGACAAGGTCAAAAGCCACGCCGTCGGCATCGAGGTCATCAAATCGGTGACGCCGGGTCAGATGGTCGTGAAGATCGTGCACGATCAGCTGATCGAGACGCTCGGGGCGCGCAGCGAACCGGTTGATCTCAACGCGCCGGCGCCGGTGCCGATCATGATGGTCGGTCTGCAGGGCTCGGGCAAAACCACCACCAGCGCCAAGCTCGCCAAACGACTGAGCGAGCAGGGACGGCGCAAGGTGCTCATGGCCTCGCTCGACGTGCGGCGCCCGGCGGCGATGGAACAGCTTGCCGTGCTCGGCCAGCAGGTCAATGTCGATACCTTGCCGATCGTCGCCGGTCAGCAGCCGGCGCAGATCGCGCAGCGCGCGCTGCAAGCGGCCCGGCTCGGCGGCTATGACGCGGTCATCCTCGACACCGCCGGCCGCACCACGCTCGACGAAGCGATGATGGCGGAAGCCGCCGAGGTCAAGCGCGCCGCCAACCCGCACGAGGTGCTGCTGGTGGCCGACGCGCTCACCGGCCAGGACGCCGTCAACCTGGCACGCGCCTTCGACGAGCGCGTCGGCCTCACCGGTATCGTGCTCACGCGCGTCGACGGCGACGGCCGCGGCGGTGCCGCGCTCTCCATGCGCGCGGTGACGGGCAAGCCGATCAAGCTCATCGGCACCGGCGAGAAGATGGATGCGCTCGAGGACTTCTACCCCGCGCGCATTGCCGACCGCATCCTCGGCATGGGCGATATCATCACACTGGTCGAGAAGGCGGCGGCGACCATCGATGCGGAGAAGGCGGCGCGCGTCGCCGAGCGGATGCGCAAGGGCGCCTTCGATCTCTCGGACTTGCGCGAGCAACTGGTGCAGATGCAGCAGATGGGCGGCATGGCCGGGCTCATGGGCATGCTCCCAGGCATCGCGAAAATGAAGAATCAGCTCGCGTCGGCGAATCTCGACGAGCGGCTGCTCAAGCGCCAGGTGGCGATCATCGACTCGATGACGCCCCGTGAGCGCAAGAGCCCGGACGTGCTCAAGGCGAGCCGCAAGAAGCGCATCGCCGCGGGCTCCGGCACGAAGGTCGAAGACGTCAACCGCATGCTCAAGATGCACCGCACCATGGCCGATGTGATGAAGGCCATGGGCGGCCGCAAGCGCGGCCCGATGGCGGGCCTCGCCAATATGCTCGGCCTCGGCGGCGGAATGCCGAGCCCGGAAGAGATGCAAAAGCTCGCGGAACGGATGCCGGGCGGATTGCCCGGACTGCCGCAAGGTTTGCCCGGCGCCACGGGGCTTCCGCCCACGATGCCGGGCCTGACCTCGAAGCTTCCGAGCGGGCCTCTGCTGCCTGGCCTTGGCGGCAAGCCGCCCGGATTGGGCGGATTTCCAGGATTAGGAAAGAAGAAGTGACGCGCACCGCTACGCACGCGGCGGGGCGATGGACCAACATCGTGAATCGACGAACAACCGGAAAGGAATTCCAAGCATGTCCCTGAAAATCCGTCTCGCCCGCGCCGGCACGAAGAAGCGGCCGGTTTATCACATCGTGATTGCGGACAGCCGCTCGCCGCGCGACGGCCGCTTCATCGAGCGGCTCGGCTATTTCAATCCGCTGTTGCCGAAGGACAAGACCGAGCGCCTCAAGCTCGACTTCGAGAAGGTCAAGGCCTGGCTCGCCAAGGGCGCGCTGCCGACCGACCGGGTGCTGCGCTTTCTCGACGAGGCGGGCGTGATGAAGCGCGAGAAGCGCAGCAATCCGGAGCGCGCGGTCCCGCGCAAGGAACGCAAGGCGCGCGCCGAGGAGGCGGAGAAGGCCGCAGCCGCAGCCAAGGCCGCTGCTGCTGCTGCGAAGGCGGCGGCGCCGGCGAGCTGATGCTTGCCGCCGCCCGGTAGCCTGACGTGTCCGAGCGCATCTGCATCGCGCAGATCGGCGGCGCCCACGGCATTCGCGGCGAGGTGAAGCTCAAATCCTTCACCGCGGATCCGATGGCGGTGAAGGATTACGGGCGGCTGGAGCGGGAAGACGGCGGCGAGAGCCTCGAGATCGAGACCATACGGCCGGCCAGGAACCATCTCGTTGCGCGGTTTCGCGGCGTAGGCGACCGCGATGCCGCCGAGCGGCTCACCAATCTCAAGCTGTTCGTGCCGCGCGAGCGCTTGCCGCCGCCCGCCGCCGACGAGTTCTATCACGCCGATCTGATCGGGCTGTCGGCGATGACGGCGGACGGGACGATGGTCGGAACCGTGATCGCCGTGCATGATTTCGGTGCCGGCGACATTCTCGAGCTGCGTCCAGAGCCCGGCGGCGCGACGCTGATGCTGCCGTTCAACGAGGCCTGCGTGCCCGGCGTCGATATCGCAGGCAGGCGTATCATCGTGGCGCTGCCGGCGCCGACGCCGGGAAGGCGTGGCGACGCTGCCGAGTAGGTCCGGCCGGATCGATCATCATGTGGCGCGCGAGCATCCTGACCCTGTTTCCCGACATGTTTCCGGGGCCGCTCGGCTTCAGCCTCGCGGGCAAGGCGCTGGCCGCGGGTCTCTGGACGCTCGATGCCGTCGACATCCGCGGGCATGCGACGGACAAGCACCGGTCCGTCGACGACACCCCGGCCGGTGGAGGTCCCGGCATGGTGATGCGGGCCGACGTGCTGGCCCGCGCCATCGATGCCGTGGCGCCGGCGGGCGATGCGCGCCCGCGCCTGGCCATGAGCCCGCGCGGCGTTCCCCTCACCCAGGGGCGGGTCGAAGCGCTGGCCCGAGGGCCCGGCGCGGTCATTCTTTGCGGCCGCTTCGAGGGCGTGGACGAGCGCGTGATCGAAGGCCGCGGCTTCGAGGAAATTTCGGTCGGCGACTACGTGCTTTCGGGCGGAGAGGTCGCGGCCTTCACCCTGCTCGATGCCTGCGTCCGGCTGTTGCCCGGCGTCATGGGCAAGGAGGCCTCGGGCGCGGAGGAGAGCTTTGCTCAAGGGCTGCTCGAATACCCGCAATATACCCGGCCGCAACTGTGGGAAGGTCGTGCGATCCCCGATGTGCTCACCGGGGGCGATCACGCCAAGATCGCCGCCTGGCGTCGGGCCGCGGCGGAGCGGCTCACCCGGGCGCGCCGCCCGGACCTCTGGGCGGCCCATCTGGCCCGCGTTGGCGCCCCGAAGCCGATGCGCAAGCGGCCGAACGAGAAGCCCGACCCAGACGGGTGACAAAGCCGCTCCGGTGTCGTAGAAGCTCGCCCGACCCGCACAACAGATAAGACCGCGCGCCTGCCATGTCGGCGCTGCCGATGGAGAATTCCCATGAATTTAATTCACGAGCTCGAACAAGAGCAGATCGCAAAGCTTTCTACCGGCAAGGAGATTCCCGATTTCGGCCCGGGCGATACGGTGCTGGTCAACGTCAAGGTGGTGGAGGGCGAGCGCACCCGCATTCAGGCCTATGAAGGCGTCTGCATTGGGCGCGCGGGCTCCGGCCTCAACGAGAATTTCACCGTGCGCAAGATCTCCTATGGCGAGGGCGTGGAGCGTGTGTTCCCGCTCTATTCGCCGATGATCGACTCGATCAAGATCGTGCGCCGCGGCAAGGTGCGCCGCGCCAAGCTCTATTACCTGCGCGGTCTGCGCGGCAAGGCCGCGCGCATCGCCGAGAAGCAGGATCATCGCCCCGCGGACGAGAGCGTCGAGGTGGCGGGGAAGGCCGCCGAGTAACGTCGCCGGCGCGTCACCGATCCTGCCGAGCGCCATTGCGCGCTGCGCCCGGTCGCGGGCGGCGCCAGGCGTCAAAGGGCCTTTCCGATCCTATATATTCCTTGAGGACCACGGCGATTTCCGGAGCATCCAGCGATGGCCAAGCCGCGTACGCTCTATGACAAGATCTGGGATGACCATCTGGTGGATGAGCAGCCGGATGGCACCTGCCTCATCTATATCGACCGCCATCTCGTGCACGAGGTGACGAGCCCGCAGGCTTTCGAGGGACTGCGCCTCTCCAACCGCAAGGTGCGTGCGCCCGACAAGACGCTGTGCGTGGTCGATCACAATGTGCCGACCACCAACCGCAACCTTCCGAACCCCGATCCGGAAAGCGCAGCGCAGATCGCGTACCTCGCCGAGAACGCCAAGCTGTTCGGGCTCGAATATTTCAACGAGTTCGACAAGCGCCAGGGCATCGTCCACATCATCGGCCCCGAGCAGGGCTTCACGCTGCCGGGCACCACGCTGGTCTGCGGCGACAGCCACACCGCGACCCACGGCGCGTTCGGGGCGCTCGCCTACGGCATCGGCACGTCGGAAGTGGAGCACGTGCTGGCGACGCAGACCCTGATCCAGAGCAAATCGAAGAACATGCGTGCGGTGGTGGACGGCAAGCTGCCGGAGGGCGTCACCGCCAAGGACATCATCCTCGCCATCATCGGCGAGATCGGCACCGCCGGCGGCACCGGCTACGCGCTCGAATATGCCGGCGAAACCATCCGCTCGCTGTCCATGGAAGGCCGCATGACGGTGTGCAACATGTCGGTGGAGGGCGGCGCCAAAGCCGGCTTCATCGCGCCTGACGAGAAGGCCTTCGCCTATCTCAAGGACCGTCCGCGGACGCCGAAAGGCAAGCTCTGGGACGAGGCGATGCGCTACTGGGAGACGCTGCGCTCGGACGAAGGCGCGCACTTCGATCGCGAGATCAGGCTTGATGCCGCAAAGCTTCCGCCCCTGGTCACCTGGGGCACCAGCCCGGAGCAGGTCGTGTCGATCACCGGATGCGTGCCGAAGCCGCAGGACATCGCGGACGAGAACAAACGCCGCGCCGCGGTGACCTCGCTCGGCTATATGGGCCTGCAGGGCGGCGAGAAGATCACCGACATCGCGCTCGATCGCGTGTTCATCGGTTCCTGCACCAACGGGCGCATCGAGGATCTGCGCGCGGTCGCGCGCGTCGTCGACGGCAAGAGCGTCAACGGCCACGTCAATGCGATGATCGTACCGGGCTCCGGCCTGGTGAAGGAACAGGCCGAGGCGGAAGGGCTCGACAAGATTTTCGTCAAGGCCGGTTTCGAATGGCGCGAGCCCGGCTGCTCCATGTGTCTGGCGATGAATCCCGACAAGCTCGCGCCCGGCGAGCGCTGCGCCTCCACGTCGAACCGCAATTTCGAAGGACGCCAGGGCTACAAGGGCCGCACCCACCTGGTGTCGCCGGCCATGGCCGCGGCGGCCGCGATCGCCGGACACTTCGTCGACGTGCGGGACTGGAAGTAACCCTCAACTCCCGGGCTGCCACCAGCAGCGCATCTGGGGGGTGATGACGGTGCCGGCCACGCGGTTTTCCGTCGCCAGCCACGAGGCGCATTGGCGCACATAGCCGCGACCGGGATAATCGTATTTGTAGGGCACCGGATAGGTCGTCGAATACGTCCGGTAGGGAGATGTCTCCGGATTGACCGGCGTGACTCGGATGCGCGTGCGCGCGCGTGCAGGCTCCGGGCGCGATTGCGCCGAAAACTCCGTCGCAACGGAGCGCTTTCCTGCTGCTGCAGGCGTCGACTGTGCGAAGCCGGGCGACGCGAAGGCCGAGGCCAGCGTGGCCGCGCCCATCGCCGCGACGATGACCGTTATTGTGCGTGTCATCTTCTCTTCAAGCCGTTGATCTGGCCTACGCTCGCCCATTGTGGCGCGGCCGTCAACGTCCGCAACTGCGATTGGCGCGACGGGCAGACGGGCGCACACCTTGGCCGCCTGCCTGCTCTCGCCTAAAACGGCTGCCATGACCGACCCGACATTTGCCGATCCGCTGGCGTGGCGCACGGTCAAGGCGCCCTCGCTCGAGGAGTTCGAGGTGCTCGCCGAGACGGCATTCCAGCGGCTGCCGAAGAAGTTCCGGTCGCTATGCGACGGGCTCGTCATCCATGTGGAGGATTTTCCAACGGAGGAGGTGCTGACCGAATTGGGGGCGCAGAGCGAATTCGACCTGCTCGGCCTGTTTCAAGGCGTCGGCCTGCCGTTCCGCTCGGAAAGTGCATCCGGACAGATGCCGAACATGGTGTGGCTCTACCGCCGGCCGATCCTCGACTACTGGGCGGAGCACGACGAGGCGCTGGGGGCCATCATCACCCACGTG
>DASSJW010000412.1:0-5659 GCA_035690995.1 Xanthobacteraceae bacterium | reverse complement strand
GTCGACCTGGCCCGACATCACCTGGGTGATCGTCCCGGCGCTGTCGCCGGTCGCGACCGGCCGCGCCTTGAGGCCGTATTCGCTGATGAAACGCAGCACCACGATATGGGACGAGGCGCCGGTGGTGGAATAGGCGATGGTCTGGCCATTGACCTCGCGGATCGAATGCAACGGCGATTTGGCGGCAACCCACCAGAACGTCTCCCCCGAGCCGGTCGAGCTCGCGCCGATGATGCGGATGGGGGCGCCCTTGCCGTAGGCGCCGAGGCTTCCGAGCACGCCGGCGCTCAAGCCCACGTCGACCGCGCCGGAGACGACGACCTGCAGCGTCTCGCCGCCGCCCTGGGTGTAGAGAATGTCGAGATCGAGGCCGTGCTTCTGAAAGATGCCGGCCTGCTTGCCGAGCTCCGGGATCGCGCCTTCCCAGCTCCCGCGGATGGGCGACGCGATCTTCAGCGTCTCGGCGGCAAGCGCATGCGGCATGGCGCAGGAGAGAACCGCCGCCAGCACGGCAAGCAATCCGCGTTTGCTCATGCGTTTCTCCCTTCTGCTTCCAGCGCTCCGTATTCTCGGCTCGTTATGCCCGGGCTTGACGCGGGCATCCATCGAAACAAAGCGCTTCATCGCGGCGATGGATTGCCGGGTCAAGCCCTGCAATGACGACGGACGGGCCGCTGTTCATGGGGTGGCCGGCTCCGCGACTCGCCGCGGCGTACGCGCGCCGTCCTCGCGCAGATACGGCATGACGTCCTTGGCGAACAGGCGCAGATTCTTCTCCGTCAGGTCGGCGGGAAGGGTCGCGATCTGCAGCATGGCGATCAAATTGCCGACGCCGAGGTCGCGCGCATAGGCGGCGAGGCGCTCGCGCACGGTGGCGGCGCTGCCGGCCACCACCATGCCGAGCTCGATCAGATTCTCGGCGGTCATCTCCATCATGCGGAAGGCGAACTTGCTCTCGATCAGCGATTTGGTCGAGGCAATCGACGAATAGCCGGGCGGCATCCGCATCTCGAGCGGATAGTGCAGGAACTTGTTGAAGAACGCTTCGATATGCGGCTTGAGCTCGCGCCGCGCGATCTCGTCCGTCTCGGCGACATAGGTCGGGATCGCCCAGCCGAGCTGCGAAGGCTGGGATTCATAACCCTCGCGCTCCGCCACTTGACGATAGAGATCGAACGCCTTCTTGGCTGATTTCACCGGGCTGAAGGTCTGCAGATAGGTGTATTTGCGCTGCGCCGATGCGCACCATTCGACCGTCTCCGAGCTTCCCTGCGAGGGAATCCACACCGGCGGGTGCGGCTGCTGCAGCGGCCGCGGCCACAGATTGACGTAATCGAACTGGTAATGGCGGCCGTGATAGCGGAACGGCCCCACCTCGGTCCACGCCCGCAGGATCAGCTCGTGCGCCTCGTAATAGCGCGCGTGTGAATAGGTGGGATTGACGCCGCTGGCGAAATATTCCGTGCCGATGCCGCGCACGAAGCCGGTGATGATGCGGCCTCCGCTCATCTGGTCGAGCATGGCGAATTCCTCCGCCACCGCCACCGGATTGCTCACCAGCGGCAGCGCGCGGCCGAGGATGGCGATCTTCGCCTGCTTGGTCGACCGTGCGAGCGCCGCCGCGATCAGATTGGGCGCCGGCATCAACCCGTACGCGGTCTGATGGTGCTCGTTGACGCAGATGCCGTCGAAGCCGAGCTGATCGGCGAGCTCGAGCTCCCCGATGTAGCGGGCGTAAAGCTTCTGTCCGACCGCGCGATCGAAATAGGAATTGGGCAAGGTGACCCACGCCGAATTGTGGCGCTCGGTGTAGCTGAGATCCAAATCCGCATAGGGCATGAGGTGGAAAAAGAACGTCTTCATCCCTTCGCTCCTCGAAAGAAGGCGCCGAGCCGCGTGCCGACCTCGTTCGCGCGCTCGATCGGCAGCGCGTGTCCCGACCTCGGCAGGGCGACCAGCTCGGCGCGGCGGATTTCGCGCTTGAACGGCACGTGACAGCCGAACGGGACCACCTGATCGTCCTCGCCCCACATCAGCAATGTTGGAACATCGATGCGATGCAGCCAATAGGGCAATTGCGGATTGTGCATGCGCGGGTTCCAGCCGAGCCGCGCCAACGCCGTGCGGTTCTGCAGGCCGATGTCGATGTCGAGCTCGGCCTGTTGCCGCTGCCACTCCTGCGCCAGCTTGGCGTCGTGGAATTGCCGGCGCGCGAACTCCTCCACCGTCCAGGCGAAGATATCGTCGAACATGGCCTCGCGCGTCTCGACGCCGGCGGGCGCAAGCAATGCGAGCGACGCCAGGGCGCCGGTATTGCGGACCGCGATCTCCGCCGCGATCCAGCCGCCCAGGCCATGTCCGACCAGATGAACATCGCGCAGCTGCAGCGCCTGCATCAGGTCGAGGTAGAAGAACGCGACGTCGCCGACGCTCATCATCCAGTCCGGGACCTGCCCCCGTCCGAAGCCCGGATGCTCCGGCGCCAGGACGCGGTAGCCGCCGCTGAGCCGGTCGAGCAACGGATCCCACGCCGCCCCCGCAGCGCCGTGCAGGAACAGCACGGTCGCTCCCGCTCCGGCCTCGCGATAGCCGAGCCTCGTGCCTGCGACTTCGATTGTTGCTTCTCGCATAGGCCTCCCCAGGCGGCGCCCATTAAGGCGCATTGTGTTGTCCGCGCCAAGGCTCTCCAAGGCATGGCACTCCGGCGCGGCGCGATGATAGGACACGCCTTTCCGCGCAAAGTCTGCCGACCGCAGGTTGCTCCGCTGTTGCCGAGGCTGGCAGGCAAACGGTATCGTCGTCCGGCCGACGCCAATCGGGCGGTAGACCCGCGTTCGATCAAGAACAACGCTAGGTCCAATCTACATTCAGGATTCCCTTCGCATTAGGGCGATGATTCCTTGTGTTCCGGATCAGATGATTCGGAGCATGAGACATGGTCAAGCGGTACGAACTGTCCGACGCACAATGGCGGCGGATCGAAGGCCTGCTCCCTGGCAAGCTTGGCGATCCCGGCCGCACCGCCGAGGACAATCGTCTCTTCGTCAACGGTGTTCTGTGGGTGCTGCGCTCTGGCGCGCACTGGCATGACCTGCCGGAGCGATATGGCAAATGGAAAAGCGTCCACACCCGCTTCGCCCGATGGGCCAAGAGCGGCGTCTGGGAACGCGTATTCAACGTTCTCACCAAAGACCGCAAGAACGAATACCTCATGCTCGACACTACGTTGGTTCGTGCCCACCAGCAGGCCGCGACCGGAAAAGGGGGGACCAAAACCAGGCTCTGGGGCGATCCAGAGGAGGATTGACCAGCAAAATCCATATGCTTGCCGATGCACTTGGTCGGCCGCTGCGCCTCATTCTCACCGGCGGACAAGTCCACGACATCGTCACCGCCCCGGCGCTGCTTGAGGGCATCGACGGCGGCGCCGTAATTGCTGACAAAGCCTACGACAGCAACCATCTTCGCCAGTTCATCGCCAATGCCGGCATGCTCGCCGTCATCCCATCGCTCCCGTCTCGCAAGGTCCCGATCCCGCACGACGCCAACCTCTACAAAAACCGCAATCGGATCGAACGCTGCTTCAACAAGCTCAAACACTTCAGGCGCTTCGCAACACGCTTCGACCGAAGAGCTGCCCATTTCCTAGCTTTCATCCACCTCGCATGCGCTATGATCTGGATGCGTTGAATGTCGATTCAGCCTAGCACTACTTTGGCAGATTCACTCACGCCGCTGCTCGTTGCAAATCCATTTTCGGCAATGCGGACATCGCTGCGGTGGTGGTCGAGCGATGAGTTCGAGGATGGCGTGGCGCACGGCTGGTAAAGTCGGCTGGGGCGGTGGCCCGTTGATTCTTTTTTTCCCGCCTTGCTGTTGAAAGGCGGCGATGCTGGAGGAAGGCATATGCGATCATCGTCATGAGCGTATGACGGTGAAGGCCTTGCCAGGATCGTCCCTCGAAGTGATCGAGACCGAGTTCTTCTTTCAGCTGTTGGTGAGCCTGCTCGCAAATCCATCTCGCCTTGATGGTGGCCGCCAAGGTGCGCAGGTCCGTCTTCGCCGGCAGGTTGGCGAGATAGTATTTCTTCTCTCCGGACATCCTGTGTTCGCCGATGAGCCAGGCCTCCTCCCCGGGCAGATGTTGCTGGCCCTTGTCCCTGATTCGCTGTGGTGGTCCGTCTGCTATGCGCACACGGATGGCGGCAAAACGAGCCTTGAGCTTTCCCTTCGTACCGGTGCGCCAGCTGATGTTCTGCCATGGAGCGTCGGCCAGCATGTCTTCGGCCGCTATCGATAGAATGTCAGGAACGTGCCGCCTACGGGGACGGCCGCGCCCAGCAATCGGCCAGATCATCCGCACATCGGCAGGGTACACCTTGAGGTGACGCGGAATACCGACCGCCCAGGCAAGTTCGCGAGCTGTGAGCCCCTGGCGGAACGGCGCGCTTATCCCATAGCCCGCATCCGCCAGCACATAGCCAAAGCGCACACCGGCGGCGATCACACGATCGATCTCCGCCAGGGCCATCTCCGGCTTCGTCCGTGCCGTTCGATATTCGGTCGGAACACCAGCTCGCTCCAACCGCGCCCGCTTGCTCGTCCAGCTCTCGGGAAGAAACAACCGCAACGCCAGCATGACCGGTACTTCGCCTCGCGCAAGCGTCAGCGACACCAGCGTCTGGCAATTGGCGGTCTTGCCGAGTGCCGAAGCATACTGCGGAGCGACACCCACCGAATGCGCACCCTTCTTGGGAATCGCGGTGTCGTCGATCACCAGCACGGCATCGCTGCCGCCGACGAGCTTGTCCGCTTGAACAAGAAGTTCTGTCTCCACCGGAGCCGCATCCCAGACCCCGGCGGCAATGAAGTGGTGCAATTGATCATATTCGCCAAGCGCAAGCCGCTCCGCCATCGGCTGAATGCTCTTGCGATCGCCAGGGCCGATCAGCCCCGATACGTAGAGCGGGCACATTTGTCGCCGCGCTTGTGACCCAACCGATCCAGAAAAGGCTTAAGCCAACGTCCAAGCTCTTCCTTCCAATCCAACGTCCTGCCAACCATGGTCGGCCCCTCCAAAAAGCCGACCACCCATGAATCATTGAAAAACTGATTTGGGAATCCCGTTCCGCTCAAAATCTGCCAAAGTAGTGCTAGGGCGTGTACTCATAAATCCCCCCGCCATGTCTGCTTTCGAGCGAACCGGACATTGAGCCGAAATTGCCCCAGGGCCGCTTTTGACCCCGAACCGGTCATGAGCCTCCCAAATTGCTGTGACGCACAACAATGCTTCCTAAACGATGTGGTAGAGTGTGATCCTCGGCTTGAGGGAGCGCATGAGACGGCGCGATTTCATCACGTTGGTTGGTTGTACGGCCGTGTGGCCGGTCGCGGCGCGGGCGCAACAGACGGCGAAACTCCCAAGAGTCGGTTTTGTCTATTCGGGGCCCAAAGCGGTGATGGCTCCTCGCATGGAGGCGATCCTGACCGGCCTTCGGGCTTCCGGCTACGCCGCTCCCACAGAAGTTGAGATTGTGGCCCGAACCGCGGAAGGCGACCTGGATCAGATCGATCCGCTGGTAAAAGAAGTTATTGCGAAAAATGTGAACGTGATCATAGCGGCCGGGCCTCCGGTACTGCACGCGGCCCGCTCGGCCAC
>DASSJW010000411.1:0-4254 GCA_035690995.1 Xanthobacteraceae bacterium | reverse complement strand
TCCCGCCGTTGGCAGGACATTCGATGAAATGGATGCGAGACACGGCCGGAAATCTCACGATGTCGTTCATCGACAGCAGCAACGGACGCTCGACCAAACCGTGGATGAGAAGACGATGCTGGTGCGGGTCCACCTCCGGCCGTCCGGCGTGATAGCGCTCGAAGAACAAGCCGTTCGGCGTAATGATCCCCGTCAGGTTCTGAATGGGCGAAAAGCTGACGGAGGATTCCCTGCTCCCCGTGAGCCAGGGAACATTGCGGCGGATCACGTCACGCTCAAATTTCGAAGGCTGGCCGTAGGGACGGTCGACAACTCCCGCACCCAGCGACAGCGACCATGGCGCGTCCGCCGGCGGCGCACCCGGCTCCGCGGCCTTCGCCCCTGCGCCCGCCAGCACGCTGCCGGCAGCAGCCGCGCCGAGCTTCAGGAACGACCGCCGGCCATTGTCGTCTGCGCCGGTCGGACCTTGCACCCACGCCGAACCGCGCCGGAAACCGGGGAACATCCAATTCCTCCCTCGCGGCTTTCGCACTATCTTCTGCGTCCGGACATGCCAAAGCTATGCGCCGCTTGGCGGATCGCCCTTGATGCAGATCAACAGCTCTCTGCCTCCGCAATTGTAGAGGAAAATAGCGTGTTCTGCCTCAACCGATGTCTGAACCGACGCTCGAGCGTCGAAGGCTGCCCGCAGTGCCGCTACGCGGCAGCCAGCTTTCGCCGCCCTCTATCAATGATCTCTAAATTAGTCAATACTAAACAATGATGCGGGACCACAGCGCAGCCACACCCCGCCGCAGACCTGCCGCCATGAACGACACCCATACGTCTCGAAATCTCAACCGATCGACCAAGACTCGCGCGGCGAGAGGCCGGCGCGGCAGCCCGTCAAGCCGCTCCGGATTTGCGGCGCTGGCCGAGCAAGCCGCGGCCGCGGCGCGCATGTTGAAGCTGCTCAGCAATGAGCGTCGTCTGCTGATCCTCTGTTTCCTGCTCGCCCGCGGCGAGATGAAAGTCGGCGAACTCGTCGATGCAGTGGGCTTGAGCCAATCCGCGTTGTCGCAACATCTCGCCATGCTGCGGGCGGACGGCCTCGTCGCCTTCCGTCGCGAGTCGCAAGTGCTCCACTACCGCATTTCCGATCCTCGCGCCGCGCGCATCCTCGAGCTGCTCAAGCAAGTCTATTGCGGAGACATTACGTGATCTCATCACCTTGCGAGTCCAGGCCGGAAGACGGGCGCCGCGCAGCGACGCGGCGCGGTTGGATCGCGCGACCATGGCTCGCCGCGCTCGCCGTGGCGCCGGTGATGCTCGCGGCATCCGCGTCCGCGGAGCAGGCCTATCCGCCGCTGAGCCATCCGCTGACGGTCGAGCAGGTACCGGACCGGCCGGTTTATTACGTGGTGGGACAGCCCGGGATACCCGGCAAGGACAACGAAGGCCATACCTCGAATGCTGGCTTCGTCGTCACCTCGCAGGGGGTTGTCGTCTTCGATGCCTTGGGCACCCCGAGCCTGGGCTGGGATCTGTTGCGGCAGATTCGAAGCATCACCGATCAGCCGATACGTTACATCGTCGTCAGCCACTATCACGCCGACCACATTTACGGGCTTCAAGCATTCAAGGACCATAGTCCCGGCATCATCATCGCTCAGGAGCGAGCCGGCGAATACCGGGAGAACGAGGAGACCGCGGACGAGCGGGCCAGCCAACGCCTCGATCAACGCCGGGAGGCGCTGTTCCCCTGGGTCGACCGCAACACCCGCGTCGTCCCCCCCGATATAACTTTCCGGCAAAGGGTGGTGCTCAACCTGGGCGGCAAACGCTTCGTGCTGATCTACGCGGGGCCGGCGCATTCCGCGAGCGACATGATGATGATGGTCGAGCCCGAGGGCGTGCTGTTCGCCGGCGACATCGTCCAGAACAGCCGTATTCCATTCATGAACGGCGATGACGTCGATACCGCCAACTGGGCGCGGGCGCTGGCGGACGTCGAGGCCCTCGATCCCAAATTCATCATTCCAGGCCACGGCAGGCCGTCGACCGCTGCCAAGCAAGCGATCGCATTCACGCGCGACTATATCAACTATGTGCGGGCCGCGATGGGCAAGGCGGTGGCGAGCTGGACCGATTTCGACGCCGCCTATGCGCAGACCGATTGGTCGAAATACCGGAACATCCCCGCTTTCAGCAGCAACAACCGGGGCAATGCCTATCGGATTTTCCTGGAGATGGAGCAGTCACAATTCAAGGAAGAAAAGCCGGACTCCACCTTGAGGTAGTGGGATCAAACCCGTTATCCGCCGAAATCCCACCGCACGAAGCCGTCGCACCGGCACACCCCGCAGTGGTAGCAGAAATCTCTATTTTCATTCCAGACGGTTTGGTGAACCAGATGAAGCCTCCTGGGGCGCCCTCGTAGCGGGCTCCCGGGGAGTCGGCTTTTGGCGCCAAGCGGACGTGCCAAGTCCGCGCGATCATGTCCGCTTAGCGCGGCAGACCGGAAATCATTTGAACCTTCTGAGCATTTCCGCTGATGACCCACTCGGAACACGTTCCGAAGATCCGTGTCGCAATCTATTCCGCTGAGTCTACTGTCGCGCAGGGCTCTCTCCGCGCGACGTCGCTCGCTTTCTCACCCGCAAGTCAGCCATGACTTTTATGGCCGCCGCGAGGACCAGCGCGCAAAGGGCCACCTTCGACATCGTCTCCATCGTCCCCTCGACCAGCATGCCATGGACCACACTCCCTGCGACGATGACCACCGCGAGGGACATATGCGCGATGCGCCACGTTCGCAGTCGCATTCCCAATCGCCGGCGGAGTGCAGCCAAAAGCGCGACGGCGAAGATCGCCCACATGGCGATCACACCGAAGGGGGAGAACGGCGTCGGCGATGTGAAGAGAAGGGCGTCAATCATGTCCGGCGGGCTGGTGATCCAAAGGCCCCCGACGTGGACCACCACCATCACGACCAGCGCGCCTCCGATCCAGTGATGTGCGCGTCGTCCACGATAAGCCGACAGTCCCGGCAAGTATCCGGCAATCAGCAAAGGCTGAACGAGCATGAGCCCCAGTGCGATAATCCCTGCGAATCCGGCCAGTATGTAGACCGGACCGCGCCATTCAAGCAGAGGGCTTGCCGCTGCAGCGGCGATCGGCACGCAAATGGCGGCTGCAAGGGCGGCCCAGATCAGGGTCACCTGCGCCAATCTCATCCGCTTATTCCCAACTCGGTCAGACCGGCTGAAGGACGAAGTGCGCCTCCAGGCTGGTCTCTTTTGCGCTCCGCATCACGGGACGCAGAAAGACGGTTTTGAATTCGCCGCTGTCATAGGCGAGGTGACCATGCGGTTGGCCAAAGATCGGAATAATCTGCGGCATCTCAAGACGGAACGACCCGTTCTTGTCGGTGAGCGTGGCTCCATGACTTTGCGGCTCATGCTCCTGTCCTTCGGTCGTGTGCGCCCAAATCTGGATGCGCTGCCCGGCGAGCGGAGCCCCGTCCCCTGCGCGGCGTACGGTGCCACTCATCCAGAAGCCGCCTTTGCCGATCCGATCCACGGTCGGCGCGCCCTTGCGGTAGTTGTTGGACCCGCCCGACATCGAAGGGGTCGGTGCGAGGCCTTGCGCCCGCGCGGGCAACAGGAGCCCGGAAATCCCGGTTGCCAGAACGGTGCCGCCAGCGGCGAGAAGGTTGCGGCGGTTGAATACGACGGTGGTCATGTCAAATCCTCCTGGCGACCGTGCAGTGCTCCGCCGAGAGGACGGCAACGGCGCGAGACGCCCTAAGTTTAGCGCGGTTGCGACCGATTTCCCAGTCGGCCAGAGCACTTCCTGCTTTGGTCCGATGCGAATGACCCATCGGCGGCATCGACCGGTTTGAAATTCCGCAGCGTGGCAGTCGCCTGTGCTATTTCTCTTGTTCCGAATCGGGGGAAGGCGCTGAGCAGTGAAACGGCGCACGGTCATCAAGCTGCTGGACCGTCTGTTTTCGCGCAAGACGACGGTCGGCGCACCGAACCAGCGACGATGGAGCTTGGTCGAATGGTTCCCCGCGTCGGTGCTCGTCCAGACGCGCGGCTTGTTCGGCAGAAACGGTTTGATGGTGTGCCATTCATAATCGGTGAGTTCGTAGCGCATGATTCGAGGCTCCGGTTTGGGAGCTTGAATCACGCGCCGGGCGACACCATCAACCCGCAAAGCCTCATTGCAGCAGATGCCAATAACCTGATTTCACTTCCGCTTTCGGGGAAT
>DASSJW010000410.1:0-5281 GCA_035690995.1 Xanthobacteraceae bacterium | reverse complement strand
TTGCGATGGGCCGCTGCGGGTGGTGGTGCCGATCGCGAGCGGGGCGAGATCGAACATTACCTGCGCAATCGCCGTGCCGCAGATGCCGGCGAGGCATTGCACGACGACGTAGGGCGCGACCTCGCTCCAGGGGAATTCGCCCCGGCCGGCAAACACCAGGGTGACGGCGGGATTGAAATGGGCGCCCGAGAGCGGAGCGAGAATGGTGATCAGCACGACCAGGATCGCGCCCGTGGGAATGGTGTTGCCGAGGAGCGCGATCGCCACGTTCCCGCCGGCGAGGCGCTCGGCCATGATCCCGCTGCCGACGACCGTGGCGACCAGGAGCGCGGTGCCGAGGCCTTCGGCCAGGAGCCGCCGCGAGAGCGGAGCGGCAACGGCGCTCATTCGGCCGCGGTCGCCGGCGGCTCGCCCGCGTCCTTGGTCCTGCCGATCGATTCCAGCTGTTTCCGCAGCGTGAGCTTGTCGAGCGAGCGCAGCGGCAGGCTGACGAATAGCGAGATGCGATTGTTGAGCATGCGAAACGCGTCCGCGAATGCCAGCCGGACTTCGGCTTCGTTGCCGGTCGCGGCAGCAGGATCGGGAACGCCCCAATGCGCGGTCATCGGCTGGCCCGGCCACACCGGGCAGGTCTCCGCCGCCGCGTTGTCGCAAACCGTGAACACGAAATCGAGCTTGGGCGCGTCCGGCCGCGCGAACTCGCTCCAGCTCTTGGAACGAAAGCCGCTGACGTCGAAATTGAGCTTGCGCAGGAGATCCAGGGCGTAGGGGTGAACGCGGCCCTTCGGCTGGCTGCCGGCGGAGAAGGCGCGGAATTTTCCCCTCCCCTCCCGATTCAGAATGGCCTCGGCCATGATCGAGCGCGCCGAATTTCCGGTGCACAGGAACAGGACGTTGAACGACTCTCTCTCGGGCGTGGCGAGCATGGGCTAGGTCCTGCGTTGGGTGCTCTTCGGTGCGGGTGCGCAGCAGGCTGGCTCGCGCAGCAGGCCGGCAAGATCGCAGACTTCGGGATGACCATCGCAACAATCGGTGATCAGGAACGCGATCAGCGCGCGCATGCCTTCGACATCGGCGCGGTAGAGGATGGAGCGGCCGTCGCGCGCGCCCCGGATGAGGCCGGCGCGGGCGAGAATGCTGAGATGGCTCGACAGCGTGTTGTGCGCGCAGCCCACGGCCTCGGCGATGGCGCCGGCCGCAAGCCCGCCCGGCCCGCGCTGCATCAGCAGCCGGAAAATCGCGAGCCGTGTCGGCTGGCCGAGCGCCGCCAGCGCGGCCAGCGCATGCGGTGAAGAAATCTTGTCGCCGCGCGCGGCGGGACCGATGTGGCCGACCACCGCCAAGGGGCTTTTCCGCATCGTTCCCACTCGTTCACCACCTGCCCTGAGGCGAAAAAAAAATGTCCATATTTCGAGACATATCGATGTTACCGATGGCCGGCACCGATGACAAGGTAGAAGACTTCTAGTATCGTATATTTCCAGATTTCTCGACACGTAGGTCCGGCACATCGGCCGGTGCCTCCGACGTATCGGGCAATGGCGGCCGGGCGCTGCCGAAGAAAAAGGGAGGAAGTCATGACAAGCTGTCCAAAACTGGTCGATTCCGGACGTCGAAAGTTTCTCTCCGGAGCCGGCTTGGCCGCGGCCGGCATGGCAGCGGCGAGCGTGACTCCCTCGCCCGCCACGAGCGCTCCGGCGCCGGCGCGGGTGGAATATCCGTCGAACCGGCTCGCCAATGTGCGCGACCTCAAGCCCAACGAGCCGCTCGATGTGGCCTATCCGGATCGGGATGCTCCCGGCGTGTTGTTGAAACTCGGGAAGCCCGTTCCCTCCGGGGTTGGACCGGACGGCGATATCGTCGGCTTCTCGACCACCTGTCCGCATAAAGGATTCCCGCTCAGCTACGGCAAATCCGATCACACCCTGAACTGCTCCGGTCACTATTCCCGCTTCGACTGCGATGCGGGCGGGCAACAGATCTGGGGCCAAGCAACCCAAAACCTCCCGCAGTACGTGCTCCGCATCGACGGCAACGGCGACATCTACGCCGAAGGCGTCGACGAGCTTCTGTACGGCCGCCTGTCCAACGTGCTGTAGAGCGCATTCCAGTCGAGCGCCAAAAGGCGCTCTCGAATCTTTTTGGTGGTCGCATTTTCTGCGGAAAACCGGCGCCCACTTTTCCGGAAAATGCTCCGAGGAGGAAACCATGGCTTACAAACGTCAGATCGACCGCCTCCCGATCATCCCGAAGGATGCGAAGGAGTTCAACGTCACCTGCCACTATTGCATCGTCGGCTGCGGCTACAAGGCTTACAGCTGGCCCGTGAACAAGCAGGGTGGCACCGCCCCGGATCAAAACAAGTTCGGCGTCGATCTCGCCAAGCAGCAGCCTGCCGACACCGCCGCCTGGTACTCCCCTTCGATGTACAACATCGTTAGGCAGAACGGCGAAGACGTTCACATCGTCATCAAACCGGACAAGAACTGCGTGGTGAATTCAGGGCTCGGCTCGGTGCGCGGCGCGCGCATGGCGGAGATGAGCTATTCCCGCCAGCGCAACACCGAGCTGCAGCGCCTCACCGATCCGATGGTGTGGCGCTACGGCCAGATGCAGCCCACGAGCTGGGATGACGCGCTCGACCTCGTGGCGCGCGTCACCGTTGCGGTGATCAACGAGATGGGAGAGGACGGATTGTTCGTCTCCGCCTTCGACCACGGCGGAGCCGGCGGCGGCTACGAAAACACCTGGGGCACCGGCAAGCTCTATTTCGGCGCCATGAAGGTGAAGAACATCCGGATCCACAACCGGCCGGCCTACAATTCCGAAGTCCATGCCACCCGCGACATGGGCGTCGGCGAATTGAACAACTGCTACGAGGACGCCGAGCTGGCCGACACGATCGTCGCGGTCGGCACCAACGCGCTCGAAACCCAGACGAACTATTTCCTCAACCATTGGGTGCCGAATTTGCGCGGCACCTCGATGGACAAGAAACGAGCCGAGTTCGGCTCCGAGCCGGTTGCGGCGGCGCGCGTCATCATCGTCGACCCGCGTCGCACCGTCACCGTCAATGCGTGTGAAGTCGAAGCCGGCAAGGACCGCGTGATGCATCTCGCGATCAACCCCGGCACCGACCTCGCCTTGTTCAATGCCTGGCTCACCTACATCAACGAGAGGGGCTTGACCGATAAATCCTTCATCGCCGCCTCGACCAAGGACTTCGACAAGGCCGCGGCCAGTAACAAGACGAGCCTCGAGGAGGCAGCACAGATCACCGGCCTGACCGTCGACCAGATCCGCCAGTCCGCCGACTGGATTGCGCAACCGAAACAGGGCGGCGCGCGCCGGCGCACGATGTTCGCCTATGAGAAAGGCCTGATCTGGGGCAACGACAACTACCGCACCAACGGCGCGCTGGTGAACGTGGCGCTGGCGACGGGCAATATTGGCCGACCGGGCGGCGGCTGCGTGCGCATGGGTGGGCATCAGGAGGGCTATTCGCGGCCGTCGGACGCCCATGTCGGCCGTCCGGCTGCCTATGTCGACAAGCTGCTGATCGAAGGCAAAGGCGGGGTGCACCACATCTGGGGCTGCGACCACTACAAGACGACGCTCAATGCGTTGAAGTTCAAGGAGGCCTACAAGAAGCGCACGGACATGGTGAAGGACGCCATGACTGCCGTCCCCTACGGCGATCGCGCCGCGACGATCAACGCGATCGTCGGCGCCATCAAGAATGGCGGATTGTTCGCGGTTGACGTCGATATCGTGCCGACCAAGATCGGCCAAGCCTGTCACGTCTGGTTGCCGGCGGCGACGGCAGGCGAAGCGAACCTCACCTCCATGAACGGCGAGCGGCGCATGCGGCTCACCGAGCGCTACATGGATCCGCCCGGCCAGGCCATGCCGGATTGTCTGATTGCCGCACGTATCGCCAACCACATGGAGCGCGTGCTGCGCGAGCAGGGCAAGGCGCAGCTCGCCGATCAATTCAAGGGCTTCGATTGGAAGACCGAGGAAGACGCCTTCATGGATGGCTACGCCAAGCACGAGAAGGGCGGCGAATTCGTCACCTATGCCCGGCTCCGGGCCATGGGCACCAACGGCTTCCAGGAGCCGGCCGTCGACTTCAAGGACGGCAAGATCGTCGGCACCAAGCGCCTGTTCGCCGACGGCAAGTTCGGCAGCAAGGACGGCAAGGCGACGTTCATGGAAACGAAATGGCGCGGCCTGGAGGCGCCGGGCAAAGAGGCAGAGAAGAATAAGTGGCCCTTCCTGATCAATAACGGCCGCACCAACATCGTCTGGCAGAATGCCTATCTCGACCAGGACAACGAGTTCGTCATGGATCGTTTCCCCTACCCCTTCATCCAGATCAACCCGCAGGACATGGCGGAACTGAACGTCAAGGCAGGGGATTTGGTCGAGGTGTACAACGACAACGGTTCGACGCAAGCCGTCGTTTATCCGAACTCGACCGCCAAGCGCAGACAAACCTTCATGCTGTTCGGCTATCCGACCGGCGTGCAGGGCAACGTGGTCTCGCCAGGCGTCAACGAGTTCATCATTCCGAACTACAAGCAGACATGGGGTGCTATCCGCAAGATCGCCGATGCACCGGAAGCCGTGCGGCATCTGACGTTCAAGTCGGAGGAGTACACGACCGGATAGAGGGTATGATCTCGCAGCAAACCCCTGCTGCGGCTGCGCCTCCGTTTAGCGGGACTCGCCACGCGACTTATTCTTTCTCGGCGTCGTCCTCCGGCTGAATCTGCTGGTGCGCCGGCGCCCGCTGGCCGTGACCGGGCCGCTGCCGGGGCAACACTTGCTGTTCGAGACTTTCCGCCGGTGTGAGGAGTGTGGCGGCCATAGGCCGTCAGGGCATGCGCCGTTTTCTGGTCGGCAACGTCACGGGCGGCGCTCATCGGTCTGTCGATACGCAACAATCGGCTGCGTCACTATCGCGAGCGCGTGGCGGGTCGCAGACGAAGGCCGCGCACTCGACGTCGCCTTCGGGGTCAGGCCTCAATCTTCCTTTCTATGCACGGCAGGCGAAGGAAATCTTCGGACTCGATCCGCCGCCGTAATGCTGTTGTCAGAAATTCTGATATGCCGATCATTAATCGCGTGTCTCACATGTCAAAGCAGCAATCATTCAAACCCCTTCGCCCACTCATCCCAATCGTGCCACGGCCTGTCCGGAAGTCCCAAGCTAGTGTCCAACAACTTTTGCACGATGCGAGCGACCTTGACCCGGTCGCCTATTTCATTCTCCTTC
>DASSJW010000409.1:0-4343 GCA_035690995.1 Xanthobacteraceae bacterium | reverse complement strand
CAGCAATTCGTCGACGAAAACCGGTCGATCACCGTCTCTCGCGACTGCACCGGGGGCGGCCGCGTACAACACGACCGTGCCCCTCGGCGCGACAACGGGGGCAAGCCCGCCGGCGACGGCCCGGAAGCGGCGCTCGAACGGGTTTCTTCGCGAGGCGTCGAGAATCGCGATTTTGACGGCGGCCCCTCTTTTGTTCATTTCGCCCAGGAGCAAATCGAGACCGTAGCCGTCACGCCGCACGTCGGCCTCGTTCCAAATCTGCGCATTCACCGGAATGAGGTAGGTCTGCCGGTCGGACTGGATGCCGTAGCCGCTGAAAAAAAGCAGTGCGGTCGAGCCGGGCTTGATCTTGCCATAGAAGCGATCGAAGGCTTCACGCATGGCCTCTTTGGTAAGGTTCTCTCCAACATCGACCTCGAATCCGCTTCGCCGCAGTTCAGCCGCCAACGCCCGCACGTTGTTGACCGGATCCCGCAAGGGCGCTTCGGCGTCGGGATAGGACGCGTTGCCAATGACCAGCGCCAGCCGAGTGTCGTTCTGCTGGGCAGCAGCGGAATAAGCGCCCATGGGCGCAAGAAGGATCACAAGCAGAGCAAGGATGAGGCGGGGACGGATGTAGGCCATGTGCGTGCATCCTCATGATACGCGCGTCGTCCGTTCTCGAGGCAATGAGCTGCAGCTCCGCCACCGAACTTTGTCCCTGGGATCAAGGAAACTCCATACAAGGCATCGCTTGCAGCTGTGATGCAATGGTAGAGGCTCGAGCGAGGTCAGGCAAACACTGCATTCTCGAGCAAGACCGCGTGAATTTTTGAAGGGCGCCGACCAGGATTCCGGTCGCCGAGACTGCTTTCCTGCCGACGAAACTCAGGACCTTCCTGTCCGCCTGCCTGGCCGGCCGTCAGGAACGAGCGCCATGGCCTCCGAAGAATAATCCTGTTTTCCGGATGACGTCCTCATTGCCTGCCAGGTACGCCTCGCGACACCAGGCCGCCCTGATACTTCGAGACGACGGGTTCGGCACAGGCCCCTGCGGAGGCCTCGATCGCCTGGCTGTTTTCAGCGGCAACACCATCTGCCGTGATCAAAACCCGTAAAGGCCCTCTCAGCGTCAGAAGCCGATGCGTCCGCAGATGGCAGAGGCGCACCTCGCTGTTGACCTGGAGATCGAGCCTGGTTCGATCGCTGAGGACGTCAAGAGCGTCCAGTAGGACCGGCTTCCCCCGAGAGAAGGCAACTATTCGTCCATCCACGGATTCAACATATGCGGCGCCGCTCGCAGCTTCTTGCGCTGCCGACTGCGAAATGCCCATCTCCCCAACCAGCACGAAAGTCGACACGACGATCGCTGCCATAACGGTCACGGCACCTAAGGATTGCTTTCCATGCGGCCGCTGCGTTCGCGAGGATTTCTGTCGCATGCTGGTCTCCTCGAACAGTGTCAACCGGGTCTGCGGTCTCCAACCACAGGCCGAAGGCTCTTGCCAACGACCCGCTCGCTGATGGCCGGCGGTTACTTGTCGCTCGTGTTGACGACCTGCACGCGGCGATTTTCACCCGCCAAGGGACTCTCTCGATTCTTTAGATGCGTCGCGCCATACCCGACCGTCACCAGACGGTTCGTTTCGATCCCGTACTTCTCCGACAGGAAGCGCTTCACCGCGTCCGCTCGCCGCTCCGACAGCCCTTGATTGTAGGTGTCGCTTCCCTTGGCATCGGTGTGCCCCGCTACGATAAAGGTCCGCCCCTTCAAATCGGGGCTCGTGAGCGCCTCACCGAGCGCGGTGACCTGCGGCAGCGCTTTGGCCGCAATGGTCGCCGAGTTGAACTCGAAATTGATTTCAAGATCGATTTTCGGTTTCGAGCTGGCAATGGACGCGATCTTCTCGCGCTCGTCGGTCGTCAGCGAGCGAGTCGGGCGGTTTCGCAAGGTGTCCATGAACCTCGCGTCTTCCGCGGCACGAGCTGCCCCGCCGGGCGACGTTGTCAGGCCGCGCGTAATTCGGGGAGGCTTCAGCGCGTCGATGATGTCTTGCGCCGAAGGTTGCTCGGCCGCCGGCGCGGATCCGACCCCGATGGGCAGGGCGAGAACAGCGGCCACAAGGACCAAGCCGAGACTGAAACCATTGCGGCTTGCGGTCATGATTGCTCTCCTGAATTCACCAGATGGCCGAGCGCAATGAGGGAAGGCTACACAGGAAGGCTTCGGCGATCTGTGACGGCCATCACAGAACGGCGGTTGGCGGGTGCCCAATTGAGTGGCGGGTCGGGGGGTGCGCAGCCGGTTGCGGCGAACGCTCCCAAGCCCAGGACGTACCGCTTCCTTGACGCCCGCTCGGTGAACCAATTCACATAAGTGTCGATGATTGGGCGCACTGCTTCGTGCAGCGCTTGGGACACGCGGAAGCGCTCAGCGTTCGGATGGCCGCTCGCGGCCACACTCAATTCAATGAGCGGGAGCTCTTGCGCGTAGAGGCGGCTTGCCGGTCTGGCCTTGCCGCCGCCTTCCCATCCTCGGCGGCATTGGCGGACTTCGGCTTGATTTTACCGTCCTGTTTCTTGACTTCGACCTCAGGGGTCTTGGATTTCGGCGGCGTCGGCGGCTTGCCGGCCGCGGTCTTGCCGGCGATGGCGGGCTCTGCCTTGCCTTTGCCGTCGTGTCTGCCAGCGTCTTTCCTGCCCTCGGTCTCGATGATCTTCGTCTTCACTCCCGACGATGGCTTGCCGGACGCGATCACGCCTGGTCTGGCGGCCTCGATCTTGCCCTTGCCGTCGTGCTTGCTGGTTTCTTTTCTGCCTTCAGTCTCGGCGATCTTGGTCTTGGCCGACGGCGAAAGCTTCTGCTTGCCGGCAACGGTCCAGGCCGCGTTGTCGGAGTCCGCTTTGCCCTTTCGATCCGGCTTCCCGGTTTCGCCCACGATGATCTTCGTCTTCGGCGCGGGCAACGGCGGATGCCTGCTGTCCGTGCTCGCGCGTGCGCCGAGAGTCTCGACCTTGCCCTTGCTGCTTGGCTTCCCGACGTCGAGCACGGCGATCCTGGTCTTCGCCACCGGCACCGGCATCGGCTTGGCAGGCGCGGGCGAGCCGACAGGCTCCGCCTTGCCCTTGCCGTCCTGCTTCGCGCCCGGCTTTTCGGCTTCGTCCTGCGCGATCTTCGGCTTCGGCACCGGCAGTGGCAGCTCGCTCGCCGCCGCGGCGAGATCGAGCTCGCGCGGGACGAGCATCGCGAAACGGCCGCGATGCTTGATGCGGCCGGCAACCCGGCCGGCCTCGTCCCCGGCGCCGAGATAGAGATCGGCGCGCGCCGGGCCGACGATCGCGGAGCCGGTGTCCTGCGCGATCGTCAGGCGGCCGACCGGCGCATTAGGGTTCGCGCTCTCGATCGGCAGGTTGCCCTCGATGAAGAACGGCGTGCCGTATTCGTGCACGCGGTCGACCGCGATGGAGCGGCCCGGCGTCAGTGGCACGCCCTGCGCGCCGACCGGCTCGCCGTCGTTGGTGAGGCCGGTGACGCGGAAGAACGAATAGGAGCGGTTGACGGCGCGCACCTTCGCGGCTTCCTCGGGATGCGCGGCCATCCACGCGCGCACGTGCTCACGCGACATCTCCTTGCGCGGGATCAGATTGCGCTCGACCAGCACGCGCTCGATCGAGCTGTAGGAATAGCCGTTGTGCGAATCGTAGCTGATGCGCAGCGGGGTCCCGTCCTCGAGGATCACGCGCGCCGAGCCTTCGATCTGAATCGTGACCAGGTCGAGCGCATCCTTGATCCAGCAGATCTCGACTTTCTGGCCGTCGAGCGCGCCGGCCTCGATGGCGCCGCGGTCGTAGTACGGCACGATGTCGTTGGTCCCGGTGCGGCGGCCGATCCGCCCGCCCTTGTTGGGAAACGCGGTCGAGCCGGGCGCGTAGCCGGCGGCGACCAGATCACGCGGCCGACGGTAGATCGGCACCGGGAATTCGGGGCTGGGAAAGCGCGAGCCGGCAACGACCGGCTCGAAGTAACCGGTCACCAGGCCCTCGCCCTCGCCCAGGCGCGCGATGCGCACGGGCTGAAAATTCTGCTCGAAGAAAGCGCGGGCCGTATCGGAATCCCGCGGTTGCAAAGCGAGCGCCTTGCGGCAGACATTGGTCAGGGCGCCGGAGATCTGCACGAGATCGTCGGTGCGCGGTCTTTTGCGCGCGGCGCGGCAGCCGGCCTGGTAGGCGGCAAAGGCGGCGAGATGATCATCGGACGCCCAGCCGGAAAGCTCGCTCCATTTGACCGGCTCGATCTGGCTGCCGGCGAGCTTCAACGGCTCATGTTTCGACGACTCTTCCTTCAGCGGCTCCGGTTTGAGCAG
>DASSJW010000408.1:0-4991 GCA_035690995.1 Xanthobacteraceae bacterium | reverse complement strand
TGTTTCTCGGTTTCCACCGGGCCCGGATTGACCGCCACCACGCGCACGCCGTGGCGGATGCTGTCGCCGCCCAGCGAGCGCGAGAACATGATCAAGGCCGCGTTGGCCGAACTGCCGGCGATGTAATAGGCGTCGGGGCGGTCCCCCGACAGGCCGACGATGTTGATGATGACGCCGCTCCCCCGCTCGCACATGGGCCGGTAGATTTCGCGCGTGAGATTGATGCACCCGAACACTTTCAGGTCCCAGGCCCGCCGCCACCGCTCCTCGTCGATATCGAGCAGCGTGCCGCGCGGGATTCCGCCCGCGCTGTTGACGAGAATGTCGACGTGCTTGCAGTCCGCCGCGAGCGCCTTCACCTGCGCGCTGTCGGTGAGGTCGGCGGGATGACTGGACGCCTTGACGTTGTGACGGGCGCGGATGTCCTCCGCGGCCTTGTCGAGCTCCGCAGCGGTGCGCGCGGCGAGGTGAACGTGGCAGCCTTCCGCGGCCAACGCATGGGCGATGGCAAGCCCGATGCCCTTCGAGGCGCCGGTGATGAGTGCCGTTCGGCCGGTAAGATTGAGGTCCAACTTTTGGTCTCTCCATAGACGGCGGTCGTCATCATCCGCGCGGGCGGATGCTGTGTGCTCAGGTTGGCAAACGGGCGAATGCTATTGCAATTGCACGCCGGAGGCTTTCACCAATGGTTCCCACCCGGCGCGGTCCTGGGCCATGAACGCCTTGATCTGCGCGAGGCCGATCCCCGGCGGGTCGAGCCCCGGTTGCACCATGAAGCGGAGGCGAAATTCGGGGTCTTCGATGATCGCGCTGAATTCCCGGTTGAGCCGGGCGATGACCTCGGGCGGCGTCCCGGCCGGCGCAAAAAGTCCGGCCCACGATGTGGCGCGCAGCGCCGGCAGGCCGGACTCTGCAAAGGTCGGCACGTCGGGCAGCGACGGATTGCGCTTGTCGGCTCCGCGCGTCGCCAGCGCCTTGAGCTCGCCGGCGTCGATCTGCGGTTTGAGCGTCCCCGACGTCAGCAAGGTGACATGCACCTCGCCCGATTTCATCGCTGTGAGAATGGGAGGCGAGCCGTTGAAGGGAATGTGGGTCAGGTCCGCTCCGGTCGCGCCCTTGAGCCATTCCATGATCAGATGCGAATCGGAGCCGAGGCCGAGCGACGCGTAGTTGAGCTTGTTCGGGTTCGCCTTGGAATATTTCACCAGGTCGGCCACGGTCGCGACCCCCAGCGCCGGGATCGCGGCCAGCACCTGTTGCTGGAATGCGACCACTGCGACCGGGTCGAGCTCGGTGTAGGGATCATAATTTAGCTTGGCGTAGAGCAGCGGATTGAGGGTGATTGCATTCTGCGTCAGCAGGCAGACGGTGGTGCCATCAGGCGGGGCGCTCTTGCAGGCATTGGCGGCGACGCCCATGTTGCCGCCGGGACGGTTTTCCACGATCGCCGGCTGTTGGGTTCGCTGCTTGAAGGCGTTGCCCATGGCGCGCGCCAGGATGTCGAAAGCCGAGCCGGCGGAGAGCGGCACGATGATGCGCAGCGGCCGTGCCGGCATTTCTTCGGCGGCCGTCGGTTGCGGCCCGGACGCGGCAAGCGCGAGTGCAAAGCTCAGGCAAGCGACCACGCGTTTCATGCACGATGCCTCAAACCGGGCTCCTCATAGACCCCGCCCGGCGCTGCGGGGCAGCGCCGGGCGGGTTGTTTCAAGCCTGTCGTCGCCCGTTCACTTCGCGAGCGGATCCGGGCGGAGCTGGAAATGCACGGCCATGGGCTTCATACCCTTGCCGCCTTCGATCAGCCAAGGCGTCCGATCGCCGCTGCTGGTCCACAACCCGCGGCCTTTCCAGCCGGCGTTCGGGTCGTCGATGCGGCCGTCGAAGCCTTTGGCGTAGAAGCCCAACGGATAGGGCACGCGCAACGAGACCATCTTGCCGTCCTTGAGCGCCACCAGCCCATCCATGAGGTTGGCGGTCGACATCGGGACGTCTTTACCGAGGCCGAGCGTGTCGTGCTGGTCAACCCAGCTGTAGTAGCTCGACTCGGCACTGTTTTCGCCGATGCCTTCGAAACCCGGCCCCGGATATTGGTAGAACGACCAGCCCTCCGGGCAATGATCGCCGGTCGCCTTCGGTCCATTGAGCGGACCTTTGCACTTGCTGCGGTCGAAGCTGCCGATGTGGCCGCTTGCGAGCGACACCCACACCACGCCCTTGCTGTCGATATCGCCGCCGCGCGGGCCGAAGCCCGGCATGGGCACGTTGTAGATTTCCGCGAGGGCGGTCTCGGGCGGGTTGGATCCGGGAGCGAGCCGCACGATCGAGCCGGGGCTGGCGCGCAGTGTCCCCCACACCGATCCATCGACTGGATTCGGCATGACAGCGTAGAACACCTGGGCGATACGCTTGTCCTTGGCGGGATCGAGCGGCTGGTTGGGCTCGACGTAGTCGTCGCGCTTGCCGTTGCCGTTGGTGTCGAGGATGAGCGCCGTCCAGCCTTGCGACTTCGCCGCATCGCCGGTCTCGTCGAACATCTTGGTGTTGACCCAGCCGACCACGCCGCCGCCGCCGCCGCTGGACGTCCACAGCGTGTCATTGGCGTCGTAAGCGAACTGCAAGTGATGCGTCTGGAAGCAGGTGTCGACGAAGGTGTACTTCAGCGTCTTGGGATCGAGGATCGCCAGCGCCCGGTGCGTCTGCTCCAGCGGGAACAGCTTGGCCGAGGGATGATCGGAACCCTTCTTGCAGAAGTCCGGGTTCTTCGGGCCGCGCACCGCCGCCGCCAGCCACACTCGGCCCTTCTTGTCGAACATGGCGTTGTGATTGTTGACCTTGGTGTCGTAGAGCTTCTCCTCGCCCCAATACGGCGAAGGCCCGAGCGGCTTGTCCATTGCCGCATGTCCGGGTCCAAGACCTTCGGGCGTGTCCGCATCACGCACCGGCGCCTTGAAATTGGTGACGGTGTGCGTTTTGGGATCGAGGATCGGCAGGACGTCGGTCGAGTATTCGGGCTGGCCGAAGAGCGGACCGTAGGCGTTGACCGTCGGATACCGCCGATCCGACGCGATCAGGTCGTGCAGATATTTCTTCGGGTCGCCCCAGTCCCAGGTCGTAACCACGACGTTGCGCTCGACCCCTTGCGGGCGGGTTGGCTTGGTTTTCGGCAGTTCGCCCTTGGCGACGCGCTCGGTCCAATCCGCAAAGTATTTGATCGGCGAACCGGCAAGCTGGCCCGCCAGGATGTTCACCATGAGCGCGCCCGACTGCCCCGCCTGGGTACGACGAACCCATGCCTCGGAGTGGCTCGCGAACTCACCCAAGCCCGGCGGGAACGTCCGCGTGGACAGCTGGCCGAGCTGATGGCAGCCGACGCAGCCGTTGTTCTTCATCAGGTTGAGCCAGTCGGTCTGCTTGACCTTGTCGGGAATCTCGCCGTCCTTCTTGCCGAACTGGCTGGCGTCCGGAATCTTCAGCATCGAGTACCAGTAGATCGCCGGATAGTATTTTGCCGCCTCGGCTTCGTTCGGCGCCGGCACCGCGCGCAGGTTCAACTGCTTGCCCGGCTCGCCGTCGACCTTGGCGGAATCGACGAGGCCATAGCCGCGCACCCACACCTTGTACTTGGCTTTCGGAAGATCGGGCACGACGTAGCGGCCCTGGTCGTCGGTGACCACCATCTTGGCGTAGCGGGTCGGAAGATCGGTGGTTTCCGCGATCACCCACACGCCGGCCTCGGGTCCGTTCGCGCCTGTGACCACGCCGCCGATGTCGTCGTTGTCGATGGCGACGGCGGGGGGCGCGCTCTGCTGGGCGGAAACCTCGACCACCGAGCCCGTCAACACGACGGCAATGGCGAGCGCCGCCACGCCGAGATACAGCTTGCTTTTCGTTGTCATGTCGCTCCTCTCCCTCTTCCCGCTCTGAGAGCCCGGGCGATCTGCCCGAGGGTCAACGGCGGGATTAAGCCTGGACCGCGATTGTCGGCTGAAATGAAGGCGCTGTCCATTGACCTCCGGGCCAATTGTTCATGCGCCGGCCGTTCATCCGGGGCATGATATTGCCGCTGCCACGCGGCCGAGATACTTCTTGCTCAGCCATTTTTTCTGCGGAGCGCCGCGTCGGACGCAGCCTGGGCATGGTCGAATTGCTGTTCGCCCCTTGTCATCATCTTCACCCGCGTGCTGCGTTCGCCCCTGTCCTGAGGAGGGCGCATACGCGCCCCCGTCTCCGATGATGGCGGGCGGCCGCGTGCTTCGAGACGCGCCCGGTCGGGCGTTCCTCCGCATGAGGCCGATTGCGGCCGGCGCCCTCTTTTTTCTGCGGGCGGCTCTGGGCATCCTGCTGGCTTCGGCGATGCCGTCGCCTTCCCGAGCCCAGGACGGCGCTGGCTTCTACCGCGGCAAGACGCTGCGCATCGTGATCAGCACCGGTGTCGCCGGCGGCTTCGGTGAATATGCCCGACTGCTGTCGGAACATATCGGTGGGCACATCGCCGGTCGGCCGCATGTGATCGTGCAAAGCATGCCCGGTGCCGGCGGCCTGCTGGCGGCGAATTACCTTTACGCCTCGGCGCCGCAGGACGGCACCACCATCGGCATCATCAATTCGACCGTGCCGCTTGCACCGTTGTGGGGCACCAAGGGGGCACGTTTCGACAGCTTGAAGTTCAACTGGCTGGGGACCCTGGATCGCGCCGAGGGCGTGTGCACGCTCTGGCACACCTCGCCGGTGAAGACCTGGGCCGATATGCTGGCGAAAGAGCTCACGGTCGGAAGCATCGGAGCCGGCTCCGAGATGGAGCTCTATCCGGCCATGCTCAACAAGCTGTTTGCGACGAGAATCAAGGTGATTGCGGGCTACAAGGCCGGCAGTGACATCGATCTCGCTATCGAGCGGGGCGAGCTCGATGGCCGCTGCGGCACCCATCTCACCTCGTTCAAGGCGCTGCACCCGCGCTGGTTCGCTGAGCGCAAGATTGTGCTGCCGATCATCAT
>DASSJW010000407.1:0-2992 GCA_035690995.1 Xanthobacteraceae bacterium | reverse complement strand
CGCCTGCTCGAGCTTCAGCTTGTAAGGTGCCGGCTCGATGGTGAAGAGGGTCTGGCCTGCCTTCACCTCTTCCCCGTCCTTGTAATTGATCGCCTGCAGGAAGCCCTGCACGCGCGCGACCAGGTTGGTGGTGTTGACCGCAGCGACATACCCGGTCGCTTCGAGATAGCGGGTGACCTTCTGCTCAACCGGGAGCGCCACGGTCACCTTCGGCGGCGGCGGCGCCACGTAGCGGTTGTCCTGTCCGCAGGCGCCCAGCATTGCAGTGAGCGCCACCACGACGGTAAAAGCGGCGGCCCGCCGGCATGGGACCGTCTGCGGGGAAATCGTCATCGCGCGATCCCGGTTCTCATGGTCAGACGCTGGCTTGAGCGCGCCGGCGCGGCGACGGCACGCAACCCTCACCAAAGGAAATTACGATCCTGCGGGCGAAAGTGGAAGCCCGGGTGCCGGCTCAAAACACAACCGGCGCCCGAAGGCGCCGGTTGTCCCCTTCCCCCGTGTACCCCTGCTCAGGAGCTCGTATTGAGCACCGTCACCGCGCGGCGGTTCTGCGACCAGCATGAAATGTCGTTGCACACCGCCACCGGGCGTTCCTTGCCGTATGAAATCGTGCGCATGCGCTGGGCCTGCACGCCGCGCGACGCGAGATAGTCGCGCACCGTCTGCGCGCGCCTTGCGCCGAGCGCGATGTTGTACTCGCGCGTGCCGCGCTCGTCGGCATGCCCTTCAATGGTGAAAGTGTATTGGTTGTAGATCTGCAGCCACTGGGCCTGCTTCTCCAAGGTCGCGACCGACTGCGGCGTGAGCTCCGAGGAATCGTTCTCGAAGAAAACCCGATCGCCGACATTGACCACGAAATCCTGCTGGCTGCCGGGCGCGGCGCTGCCCGCGCCGCCTCCCAGATCGTTCTGTCTGTTCGCGCAGCCGGCTGCGGCCAGCGCCAACGCCAAAAAGCCGGCAAACTTTGCGGCGCGGATGACGTGCCCCACAACATTCGTCATTCCGGTGCCTCCTATCGTCGCGTCATTACTCCGCATGTCGCAGGTCTAACAGGTGCGTGGTTAAGCGAAAGTTCTCGCGAACCTCACCCGCCTGTTGCCCGGAACGCTCAAGTCGAGGAAAAAGCCGAAACCCCTTGCGGTGGTTAATGGCCGGTGAATGCGGCGCCTTAGGGGCCTCCGCAAAGTTCCATCGTCGGATTGCGATTGAGTGTCGTCTTATTGCAACAGTGGCGACCAGGCCGGATCCGACGCGTAGCTCGGCGTCTTCAACAGTTGCTCGTTGCGGCCGGTGACGTCGACCGTATAGAGCGCCGGCCCGCCATTCCCGCCGGGATCGCGGAAGAACATGATCACGCGGCCGTTCGGCGCCCAGGTCGGGCCTTCGTTGTGATAGCCCTCGGTCAGAATGCGCTCGCCCGATCCGTCCGCCTTCATGATGCCGATGGCGAACTTGCTCTGCGTCTGCTTGGTGAAGGCGATGTAGTCGCCGCGCGGCGACCACACCGGCGTCGAATAGGCGCCGTCGCCGAAGCTGATGCGCTGGGCCTGGCCGCCGTTCGCCGCCATGACGTAGATCTGCTGCTTGCCGCCGCGGTCCGATTCGAAGCTGATGCGCATGCCGTCGGGCGAATAGGACGGCGCGGTGTCGATCACCTGGGTGTCGGTCAAGCGGGTCGTCGCCTTCGAACGCAGGTCCATCACGAACAGATTGGAATTGCCGCCGCGCTGCAGGCTGAAGATCACGCGCTGACCGTCGGGCGAGAAGCGCGGGCTGAAGCTCATGCCGGGAAAATTGCTGACGATCTCGCGCTGCCCGGTCTCGATGTTCATGAGATAGACTTTGGGATCGCCCTGGCTATAGGACATGTAGGTGATGGTGTCGGCAGCCGACGAGAACCGCGGCGTGAGGACGAGATCGTCGCCGCGCGTGAGGTAGCGCACATTGGCGCCGTCCTGATCCATCAGCGCGAGCCGCTTGATCCGCCGCTCCTTCGGGCCGGATTCGTCGACGAACACGACGCGGCTGTCGAAGTAGCCCTTCTCGCCGGTGATCCGCTCATAGATGGCATCGGAAATGATATGAGAGATGCGCCGCCAGTTGTCGGCGGTGGTGTTGTATTGCTCGCCGCGCAGCTGCTGGCCGGCGAACACGTCCCACAGCCGAAACTCCACCTTGAGCCGGCCTTCGGACTGGGTGACGCGCCCGGTGACCAACGCCTGGGCGTTGATCTGCCGCCAGTCGGCAAAGCGCGGCAAGGTGTCGATGGTGGAGATTTTCTCGATATAGGCAGCCGGGTCGATCGGCGCGAACAGCCCGGAACGCTGCAGGTTCGACGTGATGATCTGGCTTACATTGCGCCCGCCGGCGGGATCCTGCAGCCCGACCCCAACGAAATCCGGGATCGCAATCGGTACCGGCTGGATAGTGCCCTGCGTGACGTCGAGCTTCAGCACCGCCCCCGCGCGCCGCGGCGACAAGCCCGCGAGCACGCCGACCGCGGCCCCCGCCCCCACGGTGATCAGCCGGCGGCGGCTCAATGCGTGGCAGCTCGGGAGGGAAACGCGCTCAATCATGGCTTGGTCGTCTCCGCGCGTGGGCGGCAATCACTAACGGAACATGTCGCGTGGATCGAAAGTGATCTCGATGTCTTTCCATTGCTCATAATGTTCGGGCTTGAGCATGTCGAAAGGTTGGCCGCGGTTGAGCGCGCGCGCAGCGCTTTCGCGGGCGGCGATCGCGAGCGGGGTATTGCCGCTCGCCACCAGCTGCGGCCACGGCCCGGGAGCCAGCCGACCGTCGGGCCGAAGCTTGATCCTGAACACCACCACGAGCTCCTGCGGGTCCTTGGCTCCGGCCGGCGGAGTCCAAAGCTGGGCGAGCCGCTGACGCAACGCGTCAAGCTCGCTCAATGAAATCTGCGACGCCTTGCCGCTCGATACGCCCAACGCTTCCGAGTTGTTGAGGGTATCGCCGGCGGCTGCGAGCC
>DASSJW010000406.1:0-2452 GCA_035690995.1 Xanthobacteraceae bacterium | reverse complement strand
ACGTCGGCCTCGATGATGGCGGCAACGGTCGCGTCGAGCGCTGCGGGCTTGGGCAGGCTGGTGATGATGGTGCCCATCTCGGCCGCCAGCGTCTTCGTGTAGGGCGCGATCTCCACCCCGGCGCGCGCCATGGCGCGGCGGCGCGCGGGATCGATGTCGTAGCCCATCACCCGCCAGCCGTCCGCGACGAGGTTCTTCGCGAACGCGCCGCCCATGATCCCAAGTCCGACGACGCCGACTTTGCCCTTCGCCATTCCCAACCTCCGTGACCCGACCCTTCGGCGGCGGACGCTACACATCCGCCGTCGCTGCGTTCAAGTTCAATGTGCCGATCGGCGCTGGTGCATAGCCGTCTTTCTCGCGCGCGCATAATCCCCTATCGTCGCCGCCAATGCCGGGGCCACGCGGCAGTCCGGAGGGGAGAGTCCATGACGATGCCTCGAAACGCCTTGCAGTTCTGCGCCGCGCTCGGCGCATTGCTCTACGGCACCGCCGCGTCGGCGCAGGGTTTGCTCACGGAGCATCGCCTCGCCGCCGGCCTTGCCAACGAAGCCGTCGCGGAGGCGGTCGCCGCCTGCGCCAAGAACGGTTACACGGTGACCGCGATCGTGGTCGATATCGACGGCGTGCGGCAGGCGGTGCTGCGCGGGGATGGTGCACCGGTGCACACGCTCGACAGCGCCTATGCCAAGGCTTACACCGCGGCCTCGCTCGCGCCCGTGCGCAAGGAAGATTCGACCAAGGCGATCTTCGAGCGGCTGAGCAAGAACCCCAGCACGACGGCCTCGCTCGGCAACCTGCCCAACGTCACCTTCACGCCCGGGGGCGTGACCATCATGGCGGCGGGCAAGCCGATCGGCGGCATCGGCGTCGGCGGCGCCCCCGGCGGCAATTTCGACGACGATTGCGCCCGCGCCGCGCTCGACAAGATCAAAGACCGGATGAAATAGAGAGAGTGCAGTCGATGCAGATCGGGATCGCTGGAATCGGCAAGATGGGCGCGGCGATCGCGCAACGGCTCATCGAGGTCGGGCACAAGGTGACGGTGTGGAACCGCTCCGCCGACAAGCTCAAGCCGGTGACGGATGCCGGCGCCACGGCGGTCGCCACCCCGGCCGCACTCGCCGACGGTGCCGAGGCGATCATCACCATCCTCACCGATGCCGCCGCCATCGACACGGTCTACAACGGTGCATCCGGGCTGCTGACGGGCGATGTCCGCGGCAAGCTGTTCATCGAGATGAGCACGGTGCAGCCGCAGACCGAAGTGGCGCTGGCCGAACAGGTGCGCGCGAAGGGCGCGGCCTTCGTCGAATGTCGGGTGGGCGGTTCGACCGGTCCGGCGCGGCAGGGCAAGCTGATCGGCCTGATGGGCGCCGCGCCGGCCGACGCCGCGCGCGCGAAGCCGATCCTCGACCAGCTCTGCCGTCGGCTTGAACATTGCGGCCCGGTCGGCTCCGGCGCGGTCATGAAGCTCACCATCAACATGCCGCTGATGATCTATTGGCAGGCGCTCGGCGAAGCGCTTGCGCTCTGCCGCCCGCTCGGCCTCGATCCCGCGCGGATCATGGACCTCCTCTCCGATACGTCCGGCGGCCCGAACGTGCTCAAGGTGCGCGGCGCGTGCGTGGCGGCGATGCTCAAGGGCGGCGACGGCGGTCCGGTGACCTTCGACGTCGACAGCGCGGTCAAGGACCTGCGCACCATGCTCGCCGAGGGCAAGCAGCGCGGCGTGACGCTGCCGCTCGTCGAACAGACGCTTGCCTGTTACGAGGAGACCAAGCGGAACGTCTCGGGCGCGGCGGAAGTGTCCGCGGTCTCGGTCTATTGGGCCAACCGCGCGAAGTCCTGATCCGCAGCCATTCACTGAACCCTACGCTCTCTCTCATCAGCCCCGGAGCCCCCATGTCTGTCACGCTCGCTCAAGCCTCGACCATCGTTGACACCGCGCTCAAGAAGGGCCGCGACACCAATTGCGCGCCGCTCACCGTCGCTGTGCTCGACGCCGGCGGGCACCTGGTCGCGTTCAAGCGCGAGGACAAGTCGGGCCTGCTGCGTTTCGACATTGCGTTCGGCAAGGCCTGGGGCGCGCTCGGCATGGGCTTCGGCTCGCGCACGCTCGCGGCGCGCGCGGCCAAGACGCCGCAATTCTTCACCATGCTGGCGGCCGCGAGCGAGGGACGCATGGTCACCAATCCCGGCGGCGTGCTGATCAGAACGCCGGCCGGCGACATCATCGGCGCCGTCGGCATTTCCGGCGACACGTCGGACAAGGACGAAGCCTGCGCCATCGCCGGCATCGAGGCCGCCGGGCTCAAGGCCGATCCCGGCCAGGACTAGGCCGGCGCGTTCTCTGTGACGCCAGCCGCTCCATTGTCATTCCGGCCGAGCGAAGCGAGGGCCGGAATCCATTAATCCCGACTCGGGATTATGGATTCCGGGCTCGCCGCTT
>DASSJW010000405.1:0-14775 GCA_035690995.1 Xanthobacteraceae bacterium | reverse complement strand
ACCGTCGGCGGGCTCACCGCGTTGCAGTCGACGAACACCGGCTTGCTGTTGCTGGCGGTGAGCGCGGGCGCGAACCGCTGCGCCAGCGCGACCGCGTCGCCGGGGGGCAGGATGGACAGGATGAAATCGGTTGCCGCGATCTCCTCGTCGCTGGCGGACACCATGCCGGCGGCCTTGGCGCGCGCGGTCGTCTCGGCGCTGCGGCCCTTGAGCGAGGTCAGCACCTTGAGGCCGTGATCGGCGAGCCGCTTTCCGACGGCAGCGCCCATCATCCCAGGCGCGATGACGGCGACGACAGGATTCATGCGTGGTCTCCCATGGGTGCCCGGCTGAGCGATCTGACGACATCTTTGCACCCTGGCAAGGTACGCAGGCAAGGGGGCCGCGCGAGCGCCGTCGCGCCCGATGATCAGGGCGGACGCGATGACGCCTCCGCGGCTTGGCAACCGGGGCTATTTGGGCTTTGCTCCGGTCCCCGTCGCCGCATTACACGAACAGCTTTGCAGAAAGCAGGAAACGAACAGTGGCCGAAGATCTTTCCGACCTCCGCTACCAGATCGCACTCGCCAACCGCCTGCTGACAAACGAAGGTGTGCTCGATGCCTTCGGTCATGTCAGCATGCGCCATCCCACCGATCCGGGCCGCTACCTGCTGTCGCGCTCGCGCTCGCCGGGCGTGATCGAAGCTGACGACATTTTGGAATTCACCCTCGATTCCGAACCGGTCGTGCCGCCGACCGTCCAGCTCTATGCCGAGCGGGTGATCCACGGCTGCATCTATCAGGCGCGTCCCGATGTGACGGCGGTGTGCCATCACCACGCGCCCGCGGTGATGCCGTTCTGCATCGCCGGCGTGCCCATCGTTCCCGTGTTCCACTTGGGCGCGGCCGGCGGTGAGACCGTGCCGTTCTGGAACCAAAACGACGAGTTCGGCGACACCAATCTGCTGGTGATCAAGCCGGAGGAGGGCCGCTCGCTCGCGCGCGCGCTCGGCCCCCATGCGGCGGTGCTGATGAACAATCACGGCGCCACCGTGGTGGGGCGCGACCTGCGCGAGCTGGTGTCACGCTCGATCTTCATGTGTCACAACGCCGAATATCAGCTGCGCGCGCAAATCCTGGGCAAGGTCACGACCCTCACCGCGGGCGAAACCAAGCTCGCAGGCACCATCAACGCCATGGCCACGGTGACCAACCGGACCTGGGAATACTGGACCTTGCGCCTCGACAAGGCCGGCGGGATGCCGGCGCCCGTCGCGGCGAAATCATCCAAGGCGCGGCCGCGCGCCGCATCGGTCAAGGCCACCCGCTCGCGTACAACGACACCGCGTCGTCCAAAGAACAAGAAGAGCCAGAAAGGGAGAACACGATGAATCCGCGCACCGCCGCCCTGGCGACCATTGCCCTGCTCGCGCCGCTCGCCCTGACCGCCGCACCGGCGTCGGCCGAGGATCAGCTCAAGGTCGCCATCGGTCAGATCAACAACTGGGAAAACCAGGCGCCGACGCTCGGCCAGGACGCCGGCATCTTCAAGAAGCACAACCTGGTGCTCGAAAATGTCGGCACCCAGGGTGCCGGTGAGACCATGCAGCCGGTCATTTCCGGCAGCGCCGATCTCGGCGCCGGCGTCGGTGTTGCCGGCGTCTTGCGCGCGTTCGCAAGGGGTGCGCCGGTGCGCATCCTGTTGCCGGCGTTTACCGGGACGGGAGATCTATTCTGGTACGTGAAGGCGGACTCGCCGCTGAAGACGGTCAAGGACATCACCGCCAGCAACACGATCGCCTATTCCACCAGCGGCTCGAGCTCGAACAATCTCGTGCTTGCCTTCGCCGACGAGCTCGGCGTCAAGGCCAAGCCGACGGCGACCGGCGGCCCGCCCGGCACGCTGACCCAGGTCATGTCCGGGCAAATCGACATCGGCTGGGCGGCGCCTCCATTCGGGACAAAAGAGCTCAAGGAGGGAAAGATCCGCATCCTCATCCGCGGCAGCGACGTTCCTTCGTTGCGCGGGCAGACGGTGCGAACGATCATCGTAAATGCTGATGCCTTGAACACCAAGAAGGACGCGATCCTGCGGTTCGTCCAGGCCTATCGCGAGGCCGTCGACTGGATGTACGCCGATCCGAAAGCGATCAAGATGTATGCCGACAAGATGAAGCTCGACGAGGCCTTGATCGCGGCGTCGATCAAGGAGTTTCATCCCAAGGAAGCGATGCAGACCGACGAGATGAAGGACATGGAGGGCATTCAGCGAGATGCCGTCAAGCTCAAGTTCATTGACGCGCCCTTGAGCAAGGAGCGCCTTGCGGAGCTCATCCAGATCCCGCCGCGCAAGAAATAGCCGGACAATGCAAGGTCGCAGGGCGTTTGGTGTGATCGTCGTCGTTGCGTTGCTGGCATCGGCTGCCCCGGCGCCGGCGCAAGATGCGCCGAGTGACCGGCTGCGCGTAGCGGTCGGGCAGCTCGGCTTGTGGGCGGTCGACGGGCCGCGCCTGGGGCAGCGCGCCGGCATCTTCAAGAAGCACGGTCTCGTCCTCGACATCTTCGGGACGTCCGGCGGAGGCGAGACGCTGCAGGCGGTGATTTCCGGGTCCGCCGATCTGACCGTCGGCATCGGCACCGCGGCGGTCCTGCGCGCCTATTCGAAGGGTGCCCCGATCCGCATCGTTGGAGCCAATTTCACCGGCGCGGGGGATCTGTATTGGTACGTGCGCGCGGACTCCCCGATCAGGCGGCTCGCGGACGCCGGCGACAAGACCACCATCGGCTATTCGGCGAGCGGATCGTCGAGTCACAATGTTGTTCTCGCCTTTGCGCGCGAGCTCGGCATCAAGGCAGCGCCGACGGCGACCGGCACCCAGCCCGCGACGCTGACCCAGGTGATGTCGGGCCAGATCGATATCGGATGGAGCGCGCCGCCGTTCGCATTGAAGGAGTTGGCCGAGGGCAAGATTCGCATCATCGCCAACGGCAACGACGCGCCTTCGATGCGCACGCAGACCGTGCGTGTCGATATGGTCAACGCCAATGTCCTCAAGGAGCGAAACGACGTCGTGCTGCGCTTCGTGCGCGCCTATCGGGAAACCCTCGATTGGATGTTTTCCAGTCCCGACGCGATCAGGATCTACGCCGAGCAGATGAACGTGCCGGTCGAGCTCGCGGCGACGACCCGCGACAAGTTTCAGACCAGGGAGGCGATGCGCAACGACCGTCTCTCGGATCTCGATGCGGTGATGGCGGACGCGGTGCAGCTGAAATTTCTGGACCGGCCGCTCAGCAAGGAGCAACTGGCGGAATTGATTCAGATTCCTGCGCTGCAATGACTTCAGCAAGAATAATATAGCAATATCAGCATCTTATGGAGATCGCTGGCGCCGCTGTTGACCGGTCTGGTTGCGATCTGCAGCGGTCATGAGCCTTTGCGGCCGCTGAACGCCGGCGGGCGCTTTGCAAAGAACGCGCGCATGCCCTCGGCGTAGTCGGGAGTGAGGCTGGCCTCGCGCTGGGTCTCGCGCTCGAGGTCGAGCTGCGCATCGAGATCGTTGGCCCACGATTCGTCGAGCAGGCGCTTGATTAGGGCGAGGGCGACGGTCGGGGCCTCGGTGAAATGGACACACAGCCGGTGGGCCTCCGCCATCAATTCGAGATCTTCATGCATCTTCCAGATGAGGCCCCACGCCTCGGCCTTCTCCGCGGAGAGCGGCTCGCCGGTGAGGGCCAGTCCGCGCGCGCGCGCCGGGCCGACCAGCCGCGGCAGGAACCAGGTGCCACCGGAATCGGGCACCAGACCGATCTTGGCGAAGGCCTGCACGAAGGTCGCCGAGCGCGCTGCCAGCACCATGTCGCAGGCCAGCGCGATGTTGGCGCCGGCGCCGGCGGCGACGCCATTCACCGCCGCGACCACCGGGAACGGCAGGGCGCGCAGCTTGCGCACGAGCGGATTGTAATAGGTTTCGAGCGCGCTCCCGAGCACGGTCGTCTTGCCGTCCGCGGATATGCGTTCGCGCAGATCCTGGCCGGAGCAGAAGGCGCGGCCGGCGCCGGTGAGCATCAACGCGCGGCAGTCGCTGTCCTCTTCGGCCTCGCTCAACGCCCGCTTGAGCGCCTGATGCATGGGTTCGTTGAAGGCATTGAGCTGCTTCGGCCGGTTCAACGTGATGACGCGGTAACCCGCGCACCGCTCCACCAGAACGGGCGATTCGTCTGCCATGGGGACTTCCTCGTTCCCGCGTTGTCCGCACGACAAGGGCGCACGGTGCCCGGGCAATAGGCGGGCCCAAAACCTAGGACCCGCCGCGCCCGGTCGCAAGGGGACGCGCCGCCGCTGGCACGCGCCGACCGCACGCGAATGGGGTGTGCCGGCGGCCGTGCCCGCAAGACATCATCGATCGAAGCGCCTCAGCAGCGTCAGCATCGATTTCCGTTGCTCCGGGCCGAGCTTCTCGATCAGTTTCGCCTCGTGCATTGCCGCGAGCACCGCGGCGCGCTTGAGTGTCTTCTGGCCCGCGGGCGTGAGCCGCAACGCATGGGAGCGCCGGTCGCTGGGAGACGCAAGGCGCCGGGTGAGGCCGCGCTTTTCGAGCTTGTCCAACACCCGCACCAGGCGCGCACGCTCGATCCCGAGCCGATCGGCCAGGTCCGATTGCGATAGCCCCGGATTGGCGGCGATCACCACCAGGACGGAGTATTGCGCTGGGCGGATGTCGACCGGCGCGAGCGTGCGGATGAAATCCTGGAACACCCATACCTGCAGGCGCCGGATGAAATAGCCGAGGTGCTCGCTGAGAACACCGATCTCGATGGACGCGCGATTGCCCGGCTGTGTGCGCGGCAGGGTCGGCGCGCGCGCAGCTTGAACGTCGCGTTGGGAGGGCCGTCGATCCGGCATTCTTGCTCTCCGGACTGTCCGTCGCCGCGTTCGCGCGGAAGGGGCCACGCGCTGGGCATATTGTTGTTGACGACATCTATTGTCATGGTCAACAATTAATGCGGTATCGGCGGCGGGGCGACGGGACGCTCGTTGCATCGCGGCAACCGAAGACGTCGCGGATTAAATTTGCGCAATGCGCGAATTGTGCCGGCAGTAACAGCGTCCAATATCCGCAATGCGCGCTCATGGCCCATTGCATCTTGCATTGAACAATAAGAGAAATAGCGCACGCGACGGCTGATCACCGTATCCTGGGAGGAACTCAATGACCCGTAAATCACCGACGAATTCCGCTCGCGCGGGCGTTACCCGCCGCAGCTTCGCCGCCGGTGCAGGCGCCGCCGGTTTGCTCGCCGGCACCGCACCGTTCAACATCGGGCGTGCGCAGGGCGGGCCGCTGAAAATCGGCGTGATCCTGCCGCTGTCGGGGGTGCAGGCCGGTATCGGCCAATCCTGCAAGCGCGGCGCCGACATCGCACCGGCGCTGTTCAAGCAGATCGGCTACACCCAGCCGATCGAGATCGTCGTCGTCGATTTCGAAACCAATGTCGATACTGCGCGCGCGCGCGCCGAACGCCTGATCGCCGACGGTTGCAACATGCTCAGCGGGCCATTCGATTCCGGCGCCGCCTCCGCCATCGCGCAGGTCGCCGAGCAGAAAGGCGTTCCGTTCGTGATCAACATTGCGGCCGCGCCGCAGATCACGGAGCAGGGCTACAAGTTCGTCTTCCGCAATTTCCAGACCGCGCCGCAGATCATCTCGCGCGGGCTCGCCTTGTTCAACGACATCTTCACCGCGACCGGGAAGACCCCCAAGACCGCGGTGTTGATGCATATCAACGACACCTTCGGCCAGGCCAACAAGGCTGCGATCGACCGCATCTTTCCGACCATGAACCTGCCGTTCAAGATCGTGGACTCGATCGCCTACGATCCCTCCACCAAGGATCTCTCGGTCGAGGTCTCCAAGGCCAAGGCGACCAATGCCGACATCCTGATGACGGTGACGCGGCTCAACGACGCGATCATTCTCGTGCGCGAAATGGTCAAACAGCGTTGGGAACCCATGGGCATCATCAGCCCGGGCTCGCCCGGCATGTACGAGCAGCAGTTCCTCGATACCATGGGCAAGTATGGGGACTATGTGATCACCACCGTGCCGTGGGCGAATCCGAAGGCTGAGATGACCAAGCTGGTCGCGGACGAATTCAAGAAGCTCTATCCTAGGGACAAGCTGCCGGGGCACATATTCAATATCGGCTTCACCTTCGAGGCGCTGATGGTCTGCGCTGATGCCCATAAGCGCGCGAATTCGACGAACGGCACGGCGCTGGCGGATGCGGTGCGGACCACCAAGATCGAGAAGCGCGTGATGGTGGGCGGCCCGATCGAGTTTGACGCCAAGGGCCAGTGCAACACCATCGCGTCGGTCTGCCTGCAGAATCGCAACCAGACCCCGACGGTGGTGCTGCCGAAGGACGCCGCGGAGATGACGCCGGTCTTCCCGATGCCGAGCTGGAACCAGCGCGGCTGATCCTCCTCATGATTGACCTCCCCGGATTGGGGAGGGAAGCGTGATATGCCGTCGCTCGAGCTGGTATTGAACGTCGCACTCGGCGGGATACTGGCCGGGCTTGTCTACGGCCTCATGGCGCTCGGGCTTTCGGTCATTTTCGGCGTGGTGCGGGTGGTTAATTTCGCCCATGGCGAGATGATGACCATCGCGATGTATCTTGCGGTGACGCTGTTTGCAGCGTTCGGGCTCGACCCCCTCATCATGCTGGTCCCGATCGCGGCCGTGCTGTTCGCGCTCGGCTATGCGATGCAGGCCGGCCTGATCAATCCGTTCATCAGCCGGCCGGAGCACAGCCAGTTCATGTTGCTGGTTGCGATCGCCCTCATCATGACCAATGTGCTGCTGATCGTATTCGGGCCCGACGCCCAGAGCGTGCAGACGTCCTATTCGCTCGACAGCTTCCTCGTCGGTCCCCTGATCGTCGATGCGACCAAGGCCTACGCCGCCGTCGCCGCGCTCCTCGTCGCGCTGGCACTGTTCGTGTTCTTCCGCTTCACCCTGGTGGGTAAGGCGATCCGCGCCTGTGCCGACAATTACGTCGGCGCGCTCGTGGTGGGTCTCGACGTCAAGCACCTCTATGCGCTCACCTTCGGCCTCGGCGCCGCATGCGTGGGTGCGGCGGGGGCGATGCTGGTGCTGGTCATCGACGTGACGCCGCCGCTTGGGCCCGCACTCACCCTGCTCGCCTTCGTCATCGTGATCACGGGCGGGCTCGGCTCGATGCCCGGCGCGCTTCTCGGCGGCGTCATGATCGGGCTGACCGAGGCGCTCGCCGGCCTGTTCTTCACGCCTTCGGCGAAGAGCATGTTCTCCTTCGGCCTGCTCGTGCTGGTGCTGCTGTTCCGGCCGCAGGGCATCCTGGGAAAGAAAGCGTCGTGAGGGAACGCCTGCTCGACGGCGTTCCGCGTCGTGCCATGGCCTGGCTCGCGGCCCTGCTGGCGGCCCTGCTGGCGGCGCCATGGCTGGCGAACGACTACCTGCTGACGGTCCTCATCATCATTCTCTATTTCGCCTATACCGGTCAGGCGTGGAACATCATGTTCGGCTTTGCCGGGCAGTTGTCGCTGGGCCATGCGATCTATGTCGGACTCGGCGGCTACGCCGCGGCGGCGCTGTATGTCCATTTCGGCATCGGTCCCTGGATCGGGCTCGTGGCGGCCGTCGCCCTGGGCGCGGCATGTGGGGCGATCATCGGCTTTCTCGCGTTCCGGTTCGGCGTCGGCGGCGTCTATTTCGCCATCCTCACCATCGCCTTCGCCGAATTCGCGCGGATCGGATTTGACCATTTCAGCTGGGTCGGCGGATCCGGTGGCTTGTTCCTGCCGGTCGCGAACTATTCCCAGAGCGACATTTGGAATCTGCGCGGCAAGCCGATCATGTTCTATTACGTAATCCTCGCACTGACGGTCGCCGCCTTTCTGCTGTGCCATGTCCTGCTGCGCAGCCGCGTGGGCTACTACTGGCAGGCGATTCGCGAGGACGAGGCCGCGGCGCGCGCCCTCGGAATCGATACCTTCCGCTACAAGATGTATGCGGTGGTGATCTCCGCCGGCATGACGTCGGTTGCGGGCGTATTCTTCGCGTTCTACTACAACAACCTCTTCCCGGAGCAGGTGTTCAGCATCGGCCGTTCGATCGAGATCATCCTGGGCCCCATCATCGGCGGCGCCGGGACCCTGGCGGGCCCGATCGTCGGCGCGTTCCTGCTCACCGGTTTGGCCGAGACGATGTGGGAGCTGCTGCGCGCGGTCGGGCTGGACGCACCGGGCACGCGCCAGGTGTTCTACGGCTTGGTGCTGCTCGTGATCATCATCGTACAGCCCGCGGGCGTATGGCCGTGGCTGGCCCGGCTCCTCGGCCTGGAGAAACCGCGTTCATGACCGCGCTTCTGTCCATCGATGCGGTCAGCAAGCGCTTTCGCGGCCTGCTCGCCGTCGACAACGTGAGCTTTGGCGTGGCGCCGGGCTCGATCTTCGCCGTCATCGGTCCGAACGGCGCGGGCAAGACGACGTTGTTCAACATCATTGCCGGCGTCCTCGTGCCGGACCAGGGGTCGATCACCTTCGCCGGTCAGCGGGTCGATGGCCTGAGGCCCGACGACATCTGCCGGCGCGGGATCGGCCGCACCTTCCAGCTGGTGCGTCCGTTTCCGGCGCTGTCGGTCGAGGACAACGTCATCGTCGGCGCGATGTTACATCGGCCGCATCTCACCGCAGCGCGGGCACACGCACACGCGGTGCTCCGCCGCCTCGACCTGTTCGGCAAACGCGACCAGTTGGCCTCGGCGCTGACCTTGCCGGATCGCAAGCGACTCGAAGTCGCCCGCGCGCTTGCCACCGACCCGAAGCTTCTGCTGCTCGACGAGGTGATGGCGGGGCTGCGCCCGGCCGAGACCGATCGCATGGTGGCGATTCTCACTACGCTCAATCGCGAGACCGGACTGACCATTCTCCTCATCGAGCACGTCATGCGCGCGGTGATGGCGCTGGCCGAGCGGGTGCTGGTACTCCACCACGGCGCGGCGATCGCGCAAGGCTCGCCCGACGTGGTGGTGCGCGAGCCGGCGGTGGTCGAATCTTATCTGGGCGCGGAGGCGGTCGACTGATGCTGCGGGTCGAGCACCTCGATGTCTTCCATGGCGACGCTCAGGCGCTCGATGACGTATCCATCGAGATCGGCGAAGGAACGATCGTCGCCATCGTCGGCGCCAATGGAGCCGGCAAGACGTCCCTCATTCGCACCATCGCGGGCATGCATCGGCCCGCGCGCGGGCGCATCGTGTTCCGCGACACCGATATCGGCGGCTGGGAGAGCCACCGCGTTTGCAATCTCGGGATCGGCCAGGTGGCGGAAGGCCGGCAGGTGTTTCCGACGCTGTCGGTCGCCGAGAACCTCGACATGGGCGCAATGCTCCCGCGCGCCCGCGCGGCGCGCGGGAAAAATCTGGAACGGGTGTTGACGCTGTTTCCCGTGCTGGCCGAACGGGCGGGGCAGGCGGCGGGCACGCTGTCAGGAGGCGAGCAGCAGATGCTGGCGATCGGCCGCTGCCTGATGGGCGCGCCTGAACTGGTCATGTTCGACGAACCGTCGCTGGGACTGGCGCCGGCCATCGTGCAGCACGTGCTGCGCACGATCCGCGATCTCAATCGCGAAGGCCTCACCTGCGTCCTGGTCGAGCAGAATGTGGCGGTGTCGCTCAGGCTCGCCGCGCACGCCTATGTGCTCGAGAACGGCCGGGTGACCCTCTCCGGCGGCGGGCAGGAACTCTTGGCCGACGACCGGGTACGGCAGGCCTATCTCGGGATGTGAGGCGTGTCGGCCGGCGCGCGGCGCATCAGGGTCGCTAGCGCGGCCACTCGCAACGCGAGCGAACTGTCGGGGAACGCGGCACGCAACGCCCTCAGTGCCTCAGCGTGCGAGGTCGTGCCCATGATCTCCCTGGCCATGGTCTGGGCAAGGTCGGTGGTCGGTTCGGCGGCTGATCCCATGACACTCCCCCCGATCGCGCTGGCCCCGGCCATGCCAGACTGGTCCGGGTTGGTTACCGGATCCTTAACGACACGCGCGGTTCCAAAGTTCCATCGCCAACAAATCAGGCCTCGGTGTCGAGAGAATGGCGGCTTGCCTGGCGGGGCCTGCCCATGCAAGGTCCGCGCCGCCGGCGCGGCCGGCAGTTCTCAAGGAGGTAGTGATGAAGCTTTATTTTGCGCCCGGCGCGTGCTCGCTTTCGCCCCATATTGTCATGCGGGAGACGGGTGCCAACTACGAATTGGAACAGGTCAACAACCAGGAAAAGAAGACCAAGTCGGGGACCGACTACTGGACGATCAATGCCAAGGGCCAGGTGCCGGTCCTGGAATTCGACAACGGCGAGCGGCTGACCGAAGGCCCGGTCATCGTGCAGTGGATCGCCGACCAGAACCCGGCCTCCGGCCTCGTGCCGCCGGCGGGCAAGCTCGAGCGCTATCGCGTCCAGGAGTGGCTCAACTTCATCACTTCGGAGCTGCACAAGACGTTCGGCCCGATCTTCCGGCCGACCACACCCGACGCCTTCAAGGCGCTCTCCAAGGAGAATTTGGGCAAGCGCTTCGACTGGCTCGACAAGCAGCTCGCCGGCAAGAACTACCTGATGGGCGACAAGTTCACCGTCGCCGATGCCTATCTGTTCACCGTGCTGCGTTGGACCGCGCGCATCGACATGGACCTCGCCAAGTGGCCGAATCTCAAGGCCTATGTCGACCGCGTCGCCGCCCGTCCCAAAGTGCAGGAGGCGCTCAAGGCGGAAGGGTTGATCAAGTAACGGCCGCCCGAGCGAAGACGGACGGCGAAGATTTCGCCTCCGTCGTCGGTCTTCATCCGATCATCATTTCGCCGGCGGGCCGATCGTCACCGTCAGCTTTCCCACGCCCTCGATCTCGCATTCCAGCTTGTCGCCGGCGACCGTCGCGGCCACGCCCGAAGGCGTGCCGGTCATGATGATGTCGCCGGCGGCGAGCTCGACCATCTCGGAGAGTTTGACGATGACCTCGGGCACATTCCAGATCATCTGCGCCAGGTCGCCGTCCTGACGCACTTTGCCATTGGCCTTGAGCGCGATACGCCCCTTGCTCGGATGTCCGATCTTGCTGGCAGGCTGCAGCGCCCCGCAGGGCGCTGACGCGTCGAATGCCTTGCCGATCTCCCACGGCCGCTTCATGTCCCGCGAGGCGATCTGCAGGTCGCGCCGCGTGAGGTCGATGCCGACGCCATAGCCGTAGATGCAGTCGAGAGCGCGATCGAGCTTGATGTTGCGGCCGCCGGATTTGAGCGCCACCACCAGCTCCACCTCGTGATGCATGTCCTTGGTGAGAGACGGATAGGGCACGGTCGCTCCGTCCGGAACGACGGCGTCGGCGGGCTTGGAGAAAAAGAACGGCGGGTCGCGCACGTCGTGGCCCATCTCGCGGATGTGCTCCTCGTAGTTGCGGCCAACGCACCAGATGCGTCGCACTGGAAACACTTTCTCGATGCCGGCCACGGCAATGGTGGCCTGCTTGGGCGGGGTGATGACATAGCTTTGGTTGACGTGAGTCGTGACGTCGGCGCTCATGAGCTTTCTTTCGGTTGGGCAGAATTCAGGCGGAGGAGGCGATGGCGACCGGCGGGCTTGGCTCCTGGTCCCGGAGCTGCAAGCGATAGAACGACGCGTAACGCCCACCCTTGCGCAACAGGTCGTCGTGACGTCCGGATTCACTGACGGCCCCATCCTCGATGACGAAGATGCGATGGGCGTCGACCACCGTATGCAGGCGGTGGGCAATCACGATGGTCGTGCGCCCGCGGCAAAGACGCTCGATCGCGCGCTGCACCTGCCGTTCCGATTCGGAATCGAGCGAGGCCGTGGCCTCGTCGAGCAGGATGACTGGCGCGTCCTTGAGCAAGGCGCGGGCCACGGAAATGCGTTGGCGCTCGCCCCCGGCCACCCGCATGCCGTGTTCGCCGACCGGCGTATCGTACCCGCGCGGAAAGGCCATGATGAAATCGTGCGCATAGGCCGCTTTGGCGGCAGCAACGATCTCGGCCTCGGTCGCACCGGAACGGCCGAGCGCAATGTTCTCGCGCACGGAACCGCGAAACAGAAACACGTCCTGGCCGACATAAGCGACCTGGCTGCGCAGCGAGTGCCGCGACACGGCTGCGATATTCTGTCCGTCGATCGCGATCACGCCAGCGCCGATCTCGTAGAACCGCAGGATGAGGTTGAGAATCGTCGATTTGCCGCCACCGGACGGCCCCACTAAGGCGGTGACCTTTCCGGGTTCCGCCACAAAGGATAGGTTCCTGATGACGTTCTCGCCCGCCCGGTAGGCGAACTGCACGTTGGTGAATTCGACATGCGCGGTGGAGAGCGTGAGCGGCGGCTTGTCTTCGTCGGGCTGCTCGGTCGGCGGGTGATCGATGACGTCGAACAGCACGCGCACCCCGACCAGGCCGCTGTTGAGATCGATGTTGAGGCGGGCGAGCCGCTTCGCCGGCTCGTAGGCCAGCATGAAGGCGGCGAGGAATGAAAAGAATTGGCCTGGAGTGGCGCCGGTCTCGATCACACGGAAGCCGCCGTAGACCAAGGCGCCGGCGATCGCGAATCCTCCCAGCGCTTCCATCAGCGGACCGGAGCGGTAGGCGACCCGCGCCCATTTGTTCGATTCCTTCTCGACCTCGGCCACATGCGTGTCGAAGCGCACCCGCATCGCGTCTTCGAGCGTGAAGGCCTTGAGCGTGCGCATGCCTTGCAGGGTCTCCTGCAGCGTCTCGAGAATCTGCGTGCTGCCGGTAAACTGGTGGTACGCGATCGTCTTGATGCGGCGGATCATCTTGCGCAGGATCAGCATTGCCGGCGGCACGACGATGACGCTGAGGAGCGACATGACGGGATCCTGCACAGCCATGACCGTGGCGAGGCCGATGAGCGAGAGCAGATCGCGGCCAATCGAGGTAATGAGCAGGTTCAACACCTGGCTTGCGGCGGCGGCCCCGGTCGTGAGCCTGGCCATGAACTCGGAGCTGTGGCGGTCGGCAAAGAAGCCGATGTTATGCTGCAGCAACTTGGTGAACATCCGCCGCTGATTGTCGGCCACGATTCGATTGCCGATGCGTGCCAGCGTGAGTGCCTGTCCATAGGTCGCCATCGCCTTGATCATGAAGATCACGGCGGTTACCAGGGCGAGGACGATGATTCCGGGGAGGTTCTTGTGCACATAGGCCTGGTTGATCACGTCGCCAATCAAATAGGCGCCGAGGGCGGTGCTGGCGGCCGCAATGCCCATCAGGCCAAACGCGAGCGCATAGCGACGCCATTGGCCGGCTGCCTGTTCCAGGAGCAGGCGCCGGACCAGGCTGGCCGTACCGTTGGGATCCGCGAACAGGCGCTGAAAGTACGATTTGAGCATACGCATCCCGTTGCGCGACAACTGGAGCCGCGGCGCCCCCGAGCGCCCTTCTTGCCCAGGCGGCAGCGGTTTTCAAGCGGAATCGGCCCAATTGCGGGGTGGCTGGTGCCGGCGGGCTGAGCAGGTGGTCGCGCCTGGTGACAAGCGCGCGCGGGCCTTGTAGGGGCGCGTGCAAGATGTCGGACATCCTGTTTATCAAGACGTCCTCGCTCGGCGATGTGATCCATCACATGCCCGCGCTTACCGAGGCCCAGCGCCATCGGCCGGAGGCGCGGTTTGCCTGGGTGGTCGAGGAGGCATTCGCGCCGCTTGTCCGGCTCCACCCGGCGGTCTCCGAGGTCATTCCGGTTGCCACCCGCCGCTGGCGTACGAAGGTGCTCGCGAGTTCGACATGGCGTGAGGTCGCGAGCTTCCGGCGCGCGCTCCGCGAACATAGCTACGAGGATGTCATCGACACCCAGGGCCTCGTGCGCTCTGCGCTCATCGCACGGATCGCACGCGGTCGCCGTCACGGCTATGACGCCGAGAGCATTCGCGAGCCTGCGGCGTCATGGCTCTACGACGTGCAGCACGCCGTCCCTCGCGATCTGCATGCCATCGCGCGCAATCGCCTGTTGACCGGTCTCGCGCTCGGCTATGCGCCAGCCGGTGCCCTCGATTTCGGTCTCTCGCGCGAGGGTCTCGCGCCAAGACGCGGCGAGCCGTACGGCATCCTGTTTCATGCCACCGCGCGGGCCGAAAAGGAGTGGCCCGAGGCATCTTGGGTCGCGCTCGGCCGCACCTTGGCCGGCCGCGGCGTTCCGCTCGTGCTGCCATGGGGTACGCCGCAGGAACACGCGCGCAGCGGACGTATTGCCGCGGCGCTGCCGAATGCTCGGGTGCCGGAACGACAGCCGCTCGACCAGGTGGCGCGTCTCGTCGCCGGGGCATCCTTCGTCATCGGCGCCGACACCGGTCTGCTGCATCTCGCGGCGGCGGTCGGCGTGCCGCTGGTCGCGATTTTCGTGGGCAGCGAGCCGAACTTGACCGGACCGATGGGGCAGGGGCCGATCGCCGTCGTCGGTGGGAAGCGCGAACTGCCGTCGGTCGCGGATGTGAGGGCCGCGGTCGAGCGGCTGGTCCAGTGACAGCGCATGGTTAGGGCAAAGCAAAACCCCCGGCGGTTTTGCCGCCGGGGGTTGGAAGTTTGCCAGGATCGCTCAGGCGATCATGGATAGAAGTTGCGCTGCCAGCGGAACATCGCGGACCAGACATTCTGGTCGTCGATGATGCCGTTGACGACTGCGGGCCGCGACCCGTTCGCCGCCAAGGCCGCCGCGCCTTTGTACGCGGTGTTGTGGTGGG
>DASSJW010000404.1:0-4206 GCA_035690995.1 Xanthobacteraceae bacterium | reverse complement strand
GGCGCAAATGAGATGGCATCGCTCGACGCTCCTGGCGCGGGCGGATCACGCGGGGCCCGCTTGCGGCTCGTTGCGGAGGAAGGCCGCGATCCTCGCATCCTGTTGCAGCCCGGCCAAATCCGTTTCCGTGGGCAATTGCGGCTTGTCGCGCGCGGCATTCACCATGCAGAGGAAGCCCAGCGGCTCGCCCCGGGTGGCGCGAAACTGGTGCCAGGTCATCGGCGGCACGGTGATGAGATCGCGGGTCTCGATCGGCTTCACTTCGCCGCCGACGAGGCAGTGGCCGCGCCCGCGCAGGATCAGCACGGCGTGCATGTGCTCGTGGCGTTCAAGGGTCGAGAAGCCGCCCGGCGCCATCTCGAAGTAGCGCAGCTCCCCGTGCATCTGCGGATCGGAGAACAGCACCTGCCGGGTGATGGACTTGAACAAGGCGCGGTCGTCTTCCTTGTACGGAAGCTCGTCCACGCCTTCCCAGCGGTAATCCTTCGCCTTGCGATGGATCGTTCTCTCGTGGCTCGCCATGATCTCAACTCTTCCGGCCGGCCGTCACGCGCTCATCCGTACGCAAATTCGTGCACCTTTGCCACGAACGCGGCGGTCGCCTCGGTCAGGCGCTCGCGCGCGTCGAGCAAGGCGCCCCCGATCAGCAGCATCACGTCGGCCCCATAGAAATCAAGCATTTCCGGCACCCGATCGGTGGTCATGCCGCCGGCCGGCACCGGCACGCTGGGGCGCAGGCCATCCCGCTCGTTCAGGGCGGCGTGCGCGAGCGCCCGGCAGGTATCTGGGGAGTAACCGAAGCGTCCGCCATAGTTGGGGAACACCACGGCATCGGCCCCGAGGAGGCGGAACAAGGTGCCCAGAAGGAACGGCGGCGCGATCCGCGCTGCCCCCGCCATGGTGGGATGAGCGAGGAAGGCGACCGCGGGATGCTCGCGCACCAACCGGTGGAAGTTGGACAGGCCCGCGATCATCGGCGCGATCATGACGGTGTCGATACCGGCGTCTCCGGCATCGGCGATCTGGCCGCGCATGGTGTCGAGATCGCCCGCTAGGCTCGGCACATAGCGCACGGCCCTGCCGCCGCCGGCCGGCGCGGCACGTAGCGCCGCCGCAACCGCCTCGACGCGCTCCCGGAAAGGAGAATAGGCCTGGTCGGCCAGGCCGTGGTCGTCCTTGATGTAGTCGACACCGCCTTGCGCAAAACGCAGGGCGAGCTCTGCGAGCCGGGCCGCAGGCAGACCTTGCGGCTTGAGCGCCGAACAGGTCAAAGCCCGCGCCGGCGCGCCGACCCGCCGGCGCAATCCCTGCAGCCCGTGATGCGGACCACCGAAGCATTTGATCAGCTCGCCCGGCAGCACGACATCGTGCAGCGTCACATCGTCGTGCAGCGACGTGTTGCCGAACAGCATGTTGATGAGCGGTCCGGGATCGCTGCCGACGGTTTCCGCGGCGAGCGAGATGCGAACTTCGAACAGACCTTGTTCCTTTTCGGCCACGGCCTCGACCCGGCCGACGATCTCGCGGCGCACGAAATCGTCTGCGATCGCCGACAGCGGCATCTCGACGCTCTGCTCGACCGCGATGGCCTGCGCTCGCGCCTCGATCGATTTGGCGTCGCCGCGGACCTGGTAGATCGCATGCAAACGAGAGGACACGGGTGCTCCGACCAACTCACCGCGCTCGCGGCGACCATAGAGCATGGCGCTGAGAAGTTGCAGACGTTTCGGATAAGATCACGCGGCGAAACAGATACTTAGAGCGCGCTGGCGCAAGCTAGTGTGGCGCATTTGACGTTCCTATCAGTATTGGCCGCGACTCCTTCATAGGAACGTCAAATGCAAAGCCACACTAGAATCATGACTTGCTCGTGTCCCTTTGTTTCCGACGTTCGTAAAAGCGGGTGCTGCGAGATGATACGAACGTCGGAAACGGGACACTAGCGCGTACGCCCTCCCCTCTCACCAGCGCTCGCTGGCCGCGGCGCCGCCGAGCACTTCGGTGATGCGCGCGCGGGTCGAAGCCGTGGTCTCGTCGGGCAGCGCGTCGAGGGCGAAGAAGCCGTGCGCGACGATCTCGCGGTCGGGCACGGGCGCCGCCACCTGGCGGAAGGCGCTCACCACGAACAGCGCAACATGGTCGCGTCGCGAAGCCCGGCTGTTGAAAAAAATTCCGTGCAGGCGCGGCGGCGCGGTCAGTTCGATGTTGCCCTCTTCGCGCAGCTCGCGCGCGGCCGCCTCCACCAGCGTCTCGCCCGCCTCCACTCCGCCGCCGGGCAGATGCCAGCCGCTGACATAGCTATGCTTGACCAGAAAGATGCGCCCTTCCCCGTCGATCACCAGCGCACGCACGCCGAGCGTCATGGCGCGCGCAAAGCGCCAGTAGAAGTGCAGCACGCGCCGCAGCGCGGGTTCGAGCGCGCGGCGGGTCGCGTCAAGACTGGCCCGTTTCATGCCGGTGTTGCCATTCTCCAGAGTCCAATGACGGCATTGGCGTCCGGCTTGTCAAAGGCCGGGAATTACTGTTTAGAAGATTTCTAATATAGAAGTCTCCTTTTGCGTGCGGGGTTGCCGTGAAACGTTTTGCCGACCTCTCCGAACAGGAAATCCTCGCACTCGCCATCACCAACGAGGACGAAGACAGCCGCATATATCGCGGCTTCGCCGAAGGGTTGCGCGAGAAGTATCCGGCATCGGCAAAGGTGTTCGACGAGATGGCGGACGAGGAGGTGCGCCACCGCACCATGCTGTTCGAGCTTTACCGCTCGAAATTCGGCGAATACCTGCCGTTGATCCGACGGCAGGACGTCAAGGGCTTCATCCAGAAGCAGCCGCTCTGGCTGATGTCGCCGCTCAACCTCGACGACGTGCGCAAGTTCGCCGAGAACATGGAGTACGAGGCGGCGCGCTTCTACCGCCGCGCCGCGGAAACGACCCGGGACGCGTCGGTGCGTCAGCTCCTGGTCGAGCTTGCCGAGATCGAGGCCCAGCACGAGGGCCTCGCCCACAGGCTGGGCGAGCAAATCCTGACTCCCAGCGCGCGCGACAAGGAGGACGAAACCGCACGGCGGATGTTCGTGCTGCAATACGTGCAGCCCGGCCTCGCCGGATTGATGGACGGATCGGTCTCCACCCTGGCGCCGCTGTTTGCCGCTGCCTTTGCCACCCACAGCACCTGGGAAACGTTTCTGGTCGGACTGGCCGCATCGGTGGGCGCCGGCATTTCCATGGGCTTTGCCGAGGCGCTGTCCGACGACGGCTCGCTCACCGGGCGCGGTGCGCCGGTCGTGCGCGGCGTCGTGTGCGGGCTCATGACCGCGATCGGCGGCCTCGGCCACACCCTGCCCTATCTCATTCCCAACTTCTGGACGGCGACGGTCGTCGCGATCGCGGTGGTCATGGTCGAACTCACGGCGATTTCCTACATCCGCCACCGCTTTATGGACACCCCGTTCCTGGCGGCGACCTTTCAGGTCATCGTCGGCGGCGCGCTGGTGTTTGCTGCCGGGATCCTCATTGGCAGTTCATGAGGCGCGGCGTTCGGCCCGCCCCTCGGGCCCGGCCGGGTGGGCGCCCCGCTGGGCCTTGAATCCAACGCTCGTGCCGGCGAGGGAGCGCCGGGATCGAGGGCCACGCGGCTGGGCCTCGATGCGGTACCTTGTTGCGCTTCGCGATTCTTGCGCCAGGCCCACGCCAGTCGGGTTTCTCCGATTGAGACACGCCGCGCTCGCCCGCGACACGAGATCGATCCATGTTCGTGCTTGCACATCTCTCGGACCCGCATCTTGGTCCCTTGCCGGCGCCGCGATGGCGCGAGCTCCTTGGCAAGCGGGCGACCGGCCTGATCAATTGGCGGCGTAAGCGCCATCGGATCCATCGCGGCGACGTGCTCGCGCGCATCGTCGCGGATCTCAAGGCGCAGGCACCCGATCACGTCGCGGTGACGGGCGATCTCGTCAACATCTCGCTGCCCGGCGAATACCCCCCGGCACTGGGCTGGCTCGCAAAGCTCGGGCCGCCCCACGACGTCACTTTGGTACCCGGCAATCACGACATCTATGTCGGGGGCGCCGCGCCCCTCCCGCAGCGCCACTGGGGCGATTACATGCGCGGCGACGACGCCACCGAGGGGGCGTTTCCATTCGTGCGCCGGCGCGGTCCGCTGGCGCTCATCGGATTGTCGAGCGCGGTGGCGACGGCGCCGTTC
>DASSJW010000403.1:0-21629 GCA_035690995.1 Xanthobacteraceae bacterium | reverse complement strand
CCGAGCGCCGGTTCTGGTCCTCTACCGCGGCGCGACGCAAGCGAGTTGCGGCGGGGTGGCGCAGAGCGCCATGGGACCGTTTTATTGCCCGTCCGACCAGAAGGTCTATCTCGATACCTCGTTCTTCGATCAGATCGCGACGCGCTTTCGCGGCTGCGATGTCGGCAGCAAGGCCTGCCAGTTTTCCGAGGCCTATGTGATTGCGCATGAGGTCGGCCACCACGTGCAGAATCTGCTCGGGATCCTACCGAAGGCGCAACAGGCGCAACGCGCGGCCGACAGCAAAGCGGCGGCCAATCACATCCAGGTACAGGTGGAGTTGCAGGCCGACTGCCTCGCGGGAGTCTGGGCGAACCGCGAGAACGAAAGCCTCAAGAGCGAGGGCAAACCGGCATTCATCGAACCGGGAGACGTGGAGGCCGCCCTGCGCACCGCGGCCGCCATCGGCGACGATACCCTGCAGCGAAGGGGTCAGGGCTACGTGGTCCCGGATTCGTTCACGCATGGGAGCGCGGAGCAGCGCCAGCGTTGGTTCACCGCCGGCTTCAAGTCGGGCTCGATCTCCAGCTGCAACACCTTCGCTTCGGCGCAGCTGTGAGCGACGCCTGAGCGTGAGCCGTCGGAGCAGGGCGGGCACGTCACTTGCACGATAGCGGGCCGCGTGTGGCAATCAGGGCGAGGACGGCGAGTAGCTAATTGTCATGCCCGGAATCGACGAAAGCAGGCAATTCATTGCGTTGAAGATCGCCGTGCTGACGGTGTCGGACACTCGCGACCTGGCCGACGACAAATCCGGCGCCACGCTGGTCGAGCGCATCGAGAAATCCGGCCATGCGGTTGCCGCCCGCGCGATCGTCAGCGACGACGTGGAGAAGATCCGCGCCCGCATCAAGGGCTGGATCGCGGACCCTGCCATCGACGTCATCATCACCACCGGCGGCACCGGCTTCACCGGCCGTGACGTGACCCCAGAGGCTGTCGAACCCTTGTTCGAGAAGCGCATGGACGGATTCGCCACGCTATTCCTGATGGTGAGCCACGCCAAGATCGGTACTTCGGCGATTCAGACGCGCGCGACCGCCGGCGTTGCCGGCGCCACTTACATTTTCTGCCTCCCCGGCTCTCCCGGCGCCTGCCGTGACGGCTGGGACGATATTCTCGTGCATCAGCTCGACTACCGCTACCGGCCCTGCAATTTCGTCGAGATCATGCCGCGCCTCGACGAGCATTTGCGCCGCGCCAAGGCGAAGGGCGCGACGGTGTGATGCGACGTTTCTGACTAGGTTTTGCTCTGCACGAAGGCGCCGATGCGCTCGATCGCCGCGCGCGCTTCCGGCACCAGCCGCGCCCAGAGGTGCCAAGCGTGCGGCATCCGCGGCCAGATCTCGAGCTCGACCTGGCATCCCGCGGCGCGCATGCGCTCCGCCATGCGCACGGAATCGTCGAGCAGGACCTCGTCGCTCCCGACTTGAATGAGCGTGGGCGGCAACCCGGTGGGATCGCCGTAGAGCGGAGAGGCATAAGGTGTGCGCGGATCGGCGCCGGCGAGATAATAGCGCGCCAACCGTGGCGCCTCTTCGCTTCGGATCATCGCATCGGCATCGGCGTTGAGCCGCAGCGAAGGGCCGGTGAGCGCAAGGTCGGTCCAAGGCGAAAGCGCGACGGCCGCCGCCGGCAGCCGAGAGCCTTCGTCGCGCAGCTTGAGCAGCAGCGCCAGGGCGAGCCCGCCACCCGAGGATTCTCCTACAACCGCCATCTGCCGCGGGTCCGTGCCTTCCGCCACCAGCGCGCGATAGGCTTTGGCGGCATCCTCGAGCGCCGCCGGAAACGGATGCTCCGGAGCAAGCCGAAAGTCGATAATGAATACCTGGGCGCGGGCGGCCGCGGCGAGGCGCCAAATGAAGTCGCGGTAGAGCACCGGCGTGCCCGTCACGTGGCCGCCGCCATGGAGGTAGAGCATGGACCGCCCGTCGCGCGCTTCAGGAGTGACGACCGCGACCGCTTTGACCCCATCGAGATCGACGCGCCGCACCCGCGTATCCTTCGGCGGTGCCGGCACAAGTCGGCCGAGACGTGCAAGCTGCTTTCGCCATGCTTCAAGCGTGGACTCGCGCCGGCCCTTGCGCTTGAAGAAGAAACGCAGCCCCAAGCGCAGGAGCTCGGCGCGCAGACTCATCGGCGGCTCCTGCTCAGTTCATGACCCCGCGAAGCTCACTGCCGCCGCTGCGGGTCCAGCTCCAGTTCCCAGGTCTCGCCGACGACGGGGGTTCCGAACTCGTCGTGCTCTTTGGTGGCGACGAGCCTGAAGCCGGCCCGCTCGTAGACGTGGCGGGCGGCGGCAAGCACGCTGTGGGTCCACAGCGTGATCATGCGGTAGCGCGCCTCGCGCGCGAAGCGGAGCGCTTCCTCGACCAGCCGCGCGCCGATGCCGAGCCCGCGCGCACTCGGTTCGACCAGAAGGAGACGCAGCCGCGCCACCGCGTCGGTTTCGCGCACAAGGAAGACCGACCCGACATTCTCGCCGTCCCGTTCGGCGATCCAGCAGCGCTCCCGTCTGGGATCGTGATGGCGGACAAAGGCTGCGACGATTTCCGCCGTCAGCGCTTCGAGCCGTGCGTCCCAGCCGTATTCCTCGGCATAAAGGGCGCCATGTCGGCTGACGATCCAGCCCATGTCGCCCGCCCGTGGCGGCCGCAGGATGTAGGGGACGGGCGGCGAAGGGGTCTCGCCCAGGACGTGCTCGATGGTGCCCATGGCAGCGACCAGGCGGTTCTGGTCCGCCTCCGGGAGCTTGCCGATCATGGCGGCGACTTCATCCTGCGAACGCTGGTCGAGGGGGGCGTAGGCCATTCGGCCCTTCACCGTCAGCGACAATAGGCTTTGGCGCCGGTCATGCGGGGAAGGGGTTTTGACGACGAGCCCTCGCTCATTGAACCCACGCAAGATGCGGCTGAGATAGCCGTGATCGAGGCCGAGCTCGGCGGCGATGTCTGCGGCGGTCGGCTTCTCGCGGTGTGCAAGCTCGTAAAGGACGCGAGCTTCGGCCAGGGAGTACGGACTTTTCAGAAAGTCGTCGCGCAACACGCCGATACGGCGGGTGTAAGCCCGGTTGAAGCGCCGGACGGCGCCCACGCGCTGGTCAAGCGAATGATCGGACATGGCAATGCCCTCATTCTCGGTATGTGCCAATATCAAAGAACTATGTGACGTCGTCAAGTATCTGCTGCCGGTATGGCCATGACTCCGGATTTCAACAGGACGATGCGACGGCGGCCGATCCGGGACAGCAGATCGCGTTCGGGCGCCTCGACGTCACGGTGGCCGCCGAGCGATCCATAGAAGGCCTTCGCGACCAGCAGACCCTGCATTGCCTTGGGCGTTGCGCCGAGTGCGCTGCGCAGCAGGGCCCATGCTTCGACCAGCGGGGAGTGAAAGGGTGCCAGATCGGACCGGAAGGTGGCGGCGCAGCTGGCTGCGCATCCCCGCAACTCAGCCGCTTCGATGAAGCGCCTGGTCTCGTCGACCCAGGTTACGTTGGGGACGATGCCGGGGGCCAGGAACAGCAGCCAAGGTCCGCGGGCGGCGTCGGCCGCTGCTTTCAGGCGTACGCCGCGCCGCTCGGTCGAGATCAACACATGACAGCCGGCGCCCTCCGCAATCGCGCCCGTCGCATCGCGCGAGCCGGCATCGGCAATGACCACATCGCGGACGACGCCGGCCGCCGCACCCGCAACCAGCGCGGCCAGGGTCGGCAGCAGAGCGCGCTCGCTGTCATGCGTGGCAATCACCACGCTGAGCATGAAATCGTTCCCTGAAACGCGCTCACGGCCATCGGTTATTGCCGACGGCTAGCACAAAAGCTGAGACGTCAGTAGCGCGCCTCCGGTGCCCGTTTGCCCGTCGGCCGGCGAGGGGCGCTCGAACCCTCGAAGAAATTCGGCCGGCACCACCCGCCGGCACCACGGACAGTGGCCAGGCACTGCTCGAAGCTCTGGAAGCCGCAATTGTACGTTGATGGATCGTAGAAGGCGCACCACGGTCCGGCCTGCGCGCCTGATCCAGTCCCCGCCAGAGCAAACAACAGCGTCGCGCCGCCGATCAATTTGGTCATGGCTTCCTCCAAAGCGGCGCTTTTCCGGGATGGGGGCGCCTTCTTTTCCAATATGGGGGCTTGGCGGCCTTGCGCGAGCGCAAGGCGGCACTATGTTCTTGTTTTGTTCGTGCGCTCGTAGTAGGAGTCGCCAATGGCTAGCCCAGCCGCAGCCGTCAAACGCCCGCCGGCGCCCCAGCCCTCCTTGCCAGAGTCCTCTGCGCCGGCGGGCGCCTTTGCGCGGCGAGGCTCGCCACGACACGACGTACGGCCGCGTCCGGCTGCGGTCGACCTCGCGGCTCCCACCGACGGCGAAGTGGCTGTCGAAGCGGCGCGCCGTCGTGGTCGCGGCGCGCAGTCGAACGCGTCGGGACGATACGAGGCCGTGGCGCGAACCGCGTTCGACGACGGCTGGCAGAGCTTCGAGGAACTTCCGCCGTTCAAGACCACCGTCACCATCGATTCCACCCGCAAGATCATCACGCGCAACGATTCGCCCGACATTTCATTCGACCGCTCGATCAATCCCTATCGGGGTTGCGAGCACGGCTGCATCTATTGCTTCGCCCGGCCGACGCACGCTTATCTCGGCTTGTCGCCCGGGCTCGATTTCGAATCCAAGCTGTTTGCCAAGCCCGAAGCGCCCAAGCTGCTCGAACGTGAGCTGTCGGCGGCGGGCTACGTGCCGCGCACGATCGCCATCGGCACCAACACCGATCCCTATCAGCCGATCGAGCGGCAGCATCAGGTGATGCGACGCATTCTCGAAGTGCTCGAGCGCTATGGCCACCCGGTCGGCATCGTGACGAAATCAGCGCTGGTCGTGCGCGACCTCGATATCCTCTCCCGCATGGCGGAGCGCAATCTGGTCAAGGTCGCGCTGTCCGTGACCACGCTTGATCCCCAGCTTGCGCGGGTGATGGAACCGCGGGCGGCCACTCCCGCGCGCCGTCTGGACGCCCTCGCCAAGCTCTGCGCGGCCGGCGTTCCGGCATCAGTGATGGTGGCGCCGGTGATCCCCGCCCTCAACGAGGCCGAGATCGAGCGCATTCTCGATGCCGCCGCCGCTGTCGGCGTGCGGGAAGCCGGCTACGTCCTGCTGCGGCTTCCGCTCGAAGTCCGCGATCTCTTCCGCGAATGGCTGATGGCCAATTTTCCCGATCGCTATCGCCATGTGTTCAAGCTCATTCGTGAGACCCGCGGGGGCAAGGACTACGATTCGAGCTGGGGCAAACGCATGACCGGCGGTGGACCGGTTGCCTGGATGATCGGCCGCCGTTTCGAGCTTGCCTGCGAGAGGCTCGGCTTCAACCAGCTTCGCACGAAACTGACGACGGACCATTTCAGTCCGCCACGGCGCGCGGTCGAGCAGCTGAGCTTGTTCTGACAGCGGTTGTTCTACGACGGCCGCCTAGCTGAGAGCATTCCAGCGCTCGCGCTCGGTGTCCTCACCCTCGGAGCTTCCAACTCCGCGCGCAGCTTCTTGCGAGGCGTGGCACACGCTTTGAGCATGGCGGCACGGTTGCTCAGGCGGCGCACCGCGCCTCGTTCGGGTGCTATTCGGATATTTTTGCCGATGCCTACGGCCATCCCACGGAGGTCGTGCCTGCTCCCGCATTGCCTTGACCGACGGGGCGCGTGCCAGTCGCAGGTGAGGGGATTCTTTCCCCGTCGTTCACATGCGGGAACCGCCAACTGTTGACTTGTGCGCTGCGGCGCGCACCATCGGCCCATGAGTCGGGTCCCTGATGGTCAAACCGCATCTCGTCGCGCAGACGCCATCCGGGTCGTGCGCTTGCCGCTCGGCGAGGAGGACGTCCGGCCGACCTTCCGCCGCGAGCGCGCCGCGCTCAAGCGCGGCGTCTGGCCGGTCGCGGGTTGCGACGAGGCCGGGAGGGGGCCGCTTGCCGGTCCGGTGGTCGCGGCTGCGGTGATCCTCGATCCCAAGCACGTGCCGCGCGGCCTCGATGATTCAAAGAAGCTCGATCACGAGACCCGTGAGAAGCTGCATGCCAAGATTTGCGCCAGCGCCGAGGTCGCGGTGGCGTTCGCACCGCCCTCGCGCATCGACCGCGACAACATCCTGCGGGCGTCGCTGTGGGCGCTTGCGCGCGCGGTCGCGGCGCTGCCGGTGAAGCCGAAACTCGTATTCGTGGATGGCCGCGACCGCATCGAGGCCGCCTGCGATTGCGAGGCCGTCATCAGCGGCGACGCCATCATCGCCTCGATTGCCGCCGCCTCGATCGTCGCCAAGGTCACGCGCGACCGACTGATGACCCGGCTGGGCCTGCTGTATCCGGGTTACGGCTTCGAGAATCACAAAGGTTACAGCGTGCCGGAGCATTTCAACGCGCTCGCGCGGCTCGGGCCCACGATCCACCACCGCCGCTCGTTCGCGCCGGTTGCCGCGGCCTATGGCGATGTCGTGACCGCGGACATGGCAACCGGCGAGATCGAGGCAGCCGTGTTGCCTCTCTAGCGCCGGGGCCTTATCTGTGCCGGTCGCGTCCTAGAAACGTCCGGCCGATGCTTTACGTCTCCATTTTCGTCGAACTGCTGCGCTCGCGCCCGGCGCTCGCCGTCTGGCTGGCGGCGCTGATGCAGGCGCTGTTGTGGACGCTGGTCCCTTCGCTGTTCTATGCCGGCCCGCCGGGTGACGTGGCGAACGTGCTCGCCGTCGGCCATGAGTTCCAGCTCGGCACCTATCTCGGTCCTCCGCTCGCGTTCTGGCTCGCCGAGGTCGCGTTCGCTCTTGCCGGCATGTTCGGGGTCTACGTGCTGTCGCAAGCCTGCGTGGTTGGCACCTATTGGGCCGTGTTCGAGCTCGGCCGTGCCATCGTCGGTGCGCAACACGCGGCGCTCGCCGTGCTGCTGATGGTTGGAGTCGCCGCCTTTACGGTGCCGACGCCGGACTTCGGACCGGTCATCCTTACCATGCCCCTATGGGCGATCATCCTGTTGCATTACTGGCGTGCGGTCGGCGAGGGTCGGCGGGCGTACTGGCTTCTGCTCGCGATCGAGATCGGGCTGTTGTTGCTCACGACCTATGTTGGTCTGATCCTGGTCGGACTGCTGGTGGTGTTCACTCTTCTGAACAGGCGCGCGCGGGCCGCTCTGAACTCATATGATCCGCTGATCGCAGCCATTGTGGCGGGCATCGTGATGGGCCCGCATCTGATCTGGATTGCGGATGCGGGCGAGGGCCTGCGGCCGGTGCTGCTGCGCTTGCGGACGCCTGAAGCCGTGGTCGGGAATCTGGTGGGGTGGCTGCGGCAAATCGGATTGATCTTCGCGGCGCACGCGGGCCTCATCGTACTGGTCGCGCTGGTGGCCGGCTGGCCGTGGCCCCGGCATGATCCCGCCCCCGTGATCGTGCGCCGCGCGGTCGATCCGTTTGCCCGACAGTTCGTCTACTTCTTCGCAGTCGCGCCGGCCTTTGCCGGCACGCTCGTCGCCGTGCTTCTGGGATGGTCGGGGCCGGTGGGCGGCATCGCCCCCCTGGTCATTCTGTCCGGCCTGCTGGTGGTCGTGGCGGCCGGCGACGCCATCGAGTTCAGCCGCCAGCGCGTCGTGATCGCGGCCTGGTTCGGACTTCTGGTCGTTCCGCCGATCATGGCGGTGGCGGCCCTTGTTGTGCTGCCCTGGCTCAATATCGACCTGCGGGTGACGTATCCGGCCGACGCCATGGGGCGCTTCTTCGCGGAAAGCTTCGAGCGCCGCATCGGACAGCCGTTGCGCGTGGTCACGGGCGACCCTGGCATCGCCGCGCTGGTCGCGCTCGGAGCCCCCAGCCGTCCGAGCCTCTATCTGAGCGCAGCGCCGGAGCGCTCGCCGTGGGTAACGGCTGATACCGTCAAGACCAGGGGCGCGATCGTGGTCTGGCCGACCACCGATACCGCGGGCGCGCCTCCTCCCGGCATCAAGGAACGTTTTCCGGATCTCGTTCCCGAGGTTCCTCGCGCGTTCGAGCGCTCGGTGCAGGGCCGGCTGCCGCTCATGCGCATCGGCTGGGGGTTGATCAGGCCGCAAGCGGACAACGCCAGACCGACGGCGGAAACCAAGTAGTAGCCCCGTTCTCAGTCGCGCCGCGCGCGCCGTCCCGTCAGTGATATCCTTCGCCTTCGCGCACTTTTCCGCGGAAGATCCAGTACACGAATACGATATAGCCGAGGATGACCGGCAGCAGGATCAGCGTCCCTGTGAGCATAAAGAGTTGACTCGCCGGCACGGCGGCGGTTTGCCAGAGCGTCAGCGTCGGCGGGACCAGGTAGGGAAAGGTCGAGATCACCAGGCCGAGATAGCCGAGCAGGAACAGGACGATCGACGCGACGAAGGGCAGCATCTCGCGTCGCTCCTCAAGCCACCGCCAAGCCATCAGCGCCGTCAACGCCGTGAGCAATGGTACCGGCCAGAGGAAATAGATGTTCGGGATCGAGAACCAGCGCGCCGCGATGCGCTCGAACGCGAGCGGCGTCCAGATACTGACGACCGCCATGAACGCGAGCACGCCCAGGAGCAGCACCTTGGCCTGATTGCGCGCGCGCTCGGCGACCGTGCCTTCCGTCTTCATCACCAGCCAGGTCGCGCCGAGCAAGGCATAGCCCACCGCCACCCCGAGGCCGCACAGCAAGGCGAACGGAGTCATCCAGTCCAGCGGTCCGCCGGCGAAGACGCCGTTTTCCACCTTGATGCCCTGGATGAGGCCGCCAAGGATCACGCCCTGACACAGGGCGGCAATCGTCGAACCGGCGGCGAAGGCCACGTTCCAGTAGATCTTGCTCGTTACGGCGACCGAGCGGAATTCGAATGCGACGCCGCGAAAAACGAGCGCAAGCAGCATCACGAAGACCGGCAGATACAGGCCCGGCATGATCACCGCGTAAGCTTGTGGGAACGCGACCCATAATCCGCCACCGCCCAGGACGAGCCAGGTCTCGTTGCCGTCCCAGAACGGCGCGATCGAATCCATCATCTGGTCGCGCTCGCGCTCGGTCTTCGCCAAGGGGAACAGGATGCCGGTGCCGAGATCGAAACCGTCGAGGATGACATAGAGCGCGACCGCCGTGCCGATCACCCCGGCCCAGATCACAGGAAGGTAGGTTTCCATGGCTTCCCTCGCGCTATCGTTGCGGGGACGGGATTTCGCGCGCGGCGTCGATGGCGGCCGATAACGGCCGTACCGGGGTGCCGCTCTCGGGCGGCTCCGCCGCGCGACCTCGCGGTCCAAGGGCGATCAATCGGTTGATGTAATAAATGCCCATCGTGAACACGACCCCGTAGACCAGCACGAACAGCGCGAGCGTCGTCGCCATGCTGGCGCCAGGGACCGGCGAGACCGCATCGGCGGTGCGCAATATGCCGTGGGCGACCCACGGCTGGCGTCCGCTCTCGGTGACGATCCAGCCCGAGATCACGGCGACGAAGCCCAGCCACCAGCTGTGCGCGGCGAGCCGAAGGTACCAAGCCGCCTCGAACAGCGTTCGCCTCCACCACAGCCACAGGCCCACCAGCCCGAACGCGATGATGATCACGCCGATGCCGACCATGCTGCGAAATGCGAAGAACACCGGCACCAGCGGTGGACGATCGGCCGGTGGTACGCTCTTGAGCCCGGGAAAGAGACCGTCGGGATCGTGCCTGAGGATCAGGGATCCGGCCTTCGGGATCGCAATCTCGAACAGGTTGGTCTCCGTCTTCTCGTCCGGCCAGGCGAACAGCACCAGCGCGCCCGGCTTGCTGCCGTCCCAATGGGCCTCGACCGCCGCGATCTTCATGGGCTGGTATTCGAGCGTATTGAGACCGTGCTGATCGCCGATGAAGAGCTGCAGGGGGCCAAGCGCCGCCAGCATGCCGATCGCCATGCGCAGCATCGTGCGGCCTTCGTCGATATAGCGGGCGGCGAGGAGGTAGCGCGCGCCCACCGCCAATACGACCAGCGAGGTCGTGAGATACGCGGCGGTGAGCATGTGCGGCAGACGGTAAAAGAAGCTCGGATTGAAGATCACGGCAAACCAGTCCACCGGATAGGCGATACCGTCGCGCACCTCATGTCCGGTGGGTGTCTGCATCCAGCTGTTGGCGGACAGGATCCAGAACGCCGATATCGCCGTGCCGACCGCCACCGCGACGGCGGCGAAGACGTGCAGCCAGGGCGGCACGCGCCTCCAGCCGAACAGCATCACGCCGAGAAAGGTCGCTTCGAGGAAGAAGGCGGTCAGCACCTCGTAGCCGATGAGCGGGGCGATGACGTTGCCGACCACGAGCGAGAACCGGCTCCAGTTGGTGCCGAATTGGTAGCTGAGCACGATGCCCGACACGACACCCATGCCGAACGAAACCGCGAAGATTTTGGTCCAGAACCGGGCCAGACGGTGGAGATGTTCGCGACCGGTAACGATCCAGCGGACCAGCAGTGTCGCGATAAAGGCGGATAGGCCGATGGTGAAGCTCGGAAAAATGATGTGGAACGTCACCGTGAAGGCGAACTGAAGACGCGCCAGCAAGACGGGATCTAAATCCATCGGTATGCCCCGATATGAGAAGACGCGCGCAGCGAACGGTGGCGGCGCATGATCGCTCAGACCGGCAGGATCGCCAAGATCATCCTGCGGGGTCTGCATAAATTCGCGGCAAGTCCGCTCCCGACACGTCTGCCGATCGGCTCGCACGTCCGGTGGACAAATTGGTGGTGGCCAAGGGTTTGCGGTGGGTTCACGGGCGGTTCGCCGCTATTGTAGCCGCTGGCGCGCTCGGCCCCGTCCTTGGCCCGGCCTCGGTAGACGCGAGGGGCCGCAAGCGCGCGATCTGCTGGGGGGAACGCGATGAGCGACATGACGAAGCCTTCGAGCGAACGCCCGTTTCTCGATCGCTATTTCGGCCTGACCGACAGCGGCACCGATGTCCGCACCGAGTTCATTGCCGGGATCACCACGTTCCTCACCATGGTCTATATCGTCTTCGTCAACCCGCAAATTCTCGGCAATGCGGGCATGGACAAGGGCGCGGTGTTCGTCGCGACTTGCATCGCGGCCGCGGTGTCCACCCTGGTCATGGCCCTCTACGCGAATTACCCGATCGCGCTCGCGCCGGGCATGGGGCTCAACGCCTTCTTCGCCTTCACGGTCGTGCTGGGTTACAAATATACTTGGCAACAGGCGCTCGCCGGCGTGTTCTGCTCCGGCGTGATCTTCTTTCTCATTTCTGTGTTCCGGATCCGCGAATACATCATCAACTCAATTCCGAAGAATCTGAAATTTGCGATCTCGGCGGGCGTCGGGCTGTTCCTCGGCATCATCGCACTCGAGGAAGCAAAGATCGTGGTCGCGAATCCTGCAACGCTGGTCACGCTCGGCGACCTCAAGCAATGGCCGGCGATCCTCTGCCTGGCCGGGTTCGTGGTGATCGTGGCGCTCAACTACCGCAATATCGGCGGTGCAACGCTGATCGGCATTCTGCTGGTGACGCTGATCGGCCTGCCGCTGGAGCTCACTCATTTCACCGGCATCGTGTCGATGCCGCCGTCGCTGGCGCCGACGTTCCTGCAGCTCGATTTCTCGCGCGCCACCGAGCTCACCTTCATCATCATCGTGTTCAGCTTCCTGCTGGTCGACGTGTTCGATAATGCCGGCACGCTGATCGGTGTCACTCACCGCGCCGGCTTCCTCGACAAGGACGGCAACCTGCCGCGCATGAAGCAGGCGCTCGTCGCCGACAGCTTCGCCGCAATGTTCGGTTCTTTGATCGGCACCTCGACGACGACCAGCTACATCGAGAGCGCGGCCGGCGTCTCGGCTGGCGGACGCACCGGCCTTACCGGCGTATTCGTCGCACTGTTCTTTTTGCTGGCGCTGTTCTTCTCCCCGCTCGCCGGAATGGTCCCCGCCTATGCCTCGGCCGCGGCGCTGCTTTACGTCGCCTGTGTAATGACGCGCGGACTTGCCGAGATCGATTGGGAGGACATCACGGAATACGCGCCGGCGGTCGTGGCCGCGGTCACAATGCCGCTCACCTATTCCATCGCGACCGGCATCGGTCTCGGTTTCATTACCTACGCCCTGGCCAAACTCATTGCCGGGAAGTTCGCCGAGGCGAAACCGGCGGTGGTGATCCTGGCGATCATCTTCGCCATCAAGTTCGCGCTGCCGGGATAGAGCTGGAGGTGGGTTGGATGCGATCGCATGCGGCCACCCGCGTGCTCCGCGCGGGACTTGCAGCAGCGGCGCTCCTGGTTGGGTTGGCGCTGCCCAGTGGCGCAAGCTCCGCCGAGCTCAAGATCTTCGGGTCGCGCGTGACCCGCATGATCATGACTGAGCTCGGCCCGCAATTCGAGCGCGCCAGTGGATACACGCCGGTGGTCGTGGCTGACGTTGCCGCGGTGATGAAGCGGCGGATCGAGTCGGGCGAACCGTTCGATCTCGCTGTGCTGGTCGATTTTCAGACCGACGAACTGATCAAGGCCGGCAGGCTCGTGGCGGAGACGCGCACCGATGTGATGAAGGCTGGCATCGGGGTCGCCGTGAAGAGAGGCGCGCCCAAGCCCGATATCGGTACGGTCGAGGATTTCAAGCGCACGCTGCTCGATGCCAAATCGATCACCTATCTCAAGGAGGGCGCCAGCACGATCTATCTCGACCGCCTGTTCGTGCGCCTTGGCATTGCCGAGGCGCTGCAGGCAAAAACCTTGAAGCCGGACACGGAAACGGTGTCCGAACGGGTGGCGCAGGGCGAGGTTGAGCTCGGCATCATCGTCATTCCCAACATCCTCTCGGTACCGGGTGCCGAGCTGGTAGGACCGCTTCCGCCCGAGTTGCAGTCTTATATCAGGTTCACTGCCGCTGTTTCGGCGCACTCCCCCCACCAGCAGGCTGCTCGCGACCTGATCAAGCTCATGACCTCGCCGGCTGCCATGCCGGTGCTCAAGGCCAAGGGCATGGAGCCGGGCTGATGCCGGCCCGGCCGATGACGTCCTCGCATTTTGCCCTCAATCGATCACCGCCACCGCGTTGATCTCGACCAGGCAGCGCGGATCGGTGGCGAGCCTGACCACCTGCACGGTGGTGGTGGCCGGCTTGGCGTCGCGAAAGTACTCGCCCCATACCCGGTTGAACGCATCCTGATCCGAAAGGTCGGTGACAAAGCGGTCGGCTGTCACCACGTCGGCGAACGTCGCGCCCACTGCTTCCAGCCCGCGCTTGAGATTCTCGAGCGCGGCGCGGGCCTGCCCTTCCATGTCGCGCGGCATGGAATCGAATTCCTCGGGACGGTGCGGATGATGATGGTAGACCGGCGCCGCAGTGACTCCGGCGAGATAGATCGTAGTGCCGCCCTTGACCTTGATCGCGGGCGCATAAGGCATCCACATGTCGGGCGCATCCGGCCAATGCACGTGCTCGACCGTTTTCGCCATGTTCCGTCTCCCTCTTGAACTTGCGGTTTCGAACCTAAAGCGAAATCGCCGTCGGTTGAGCGGCAATTTCGCCCTCGCATCTTGCGCGATTTTGTCCGAATCGTCCGCACTCAACTCGGATCGCGCAATGCGCGCTTGATCGCTAGAAAATCCCGCCAGGCGAGGCGCTTTTGTAGCGGCTGGCGCAACAGATACGCCGGATGCAGCGTCGCGATGGCGCGGATCTCGCGCGTACCGGCCTGGTAGGCAAACCAGCGTCCCCGCGTCTTGAGGATGCCGTCCTTGACGTTCAGAAGGGTCTGCGCCGATGGGCCGCCCATGCACACCAGCACGTCTGGGCTGGCGAGTTCGATCTGGCGCAGCGTGAACGGCAGACAGATTGCTGATTCCTGCGGCGTGGGCGTGCGGTTGCCCGGCGGCCGCCAGGGCACAATGTTGGCGATATAGACCGATGTGCGATCGAGCCCGATCGCCGCCAGCATGCGGTCAAGCAGCTTGCCCGAGCGGCCGACGAACGGCAGGCCCTCGAGGTCCTCGTCCCGCCCCGGCGCCTCGCCCACGAACATCACCCGCGCCTGCGGGTTGCCATCGGCGAACACAAGCTGGGTGGCGGTGGTGCGGAGCGCGCAACCCTCGAAGCGATCGAGGATTGCGCGCAATTCCTGGAGGTTGGCGGCGCTTCTCGCTGCCTCGCGCGCCGCCATGACAGCCGCGTCGGGCGACGGCGGCGGCGCCGCACCGGCCCGGCCGGCCGGCTCCTGACCGCGGGGACGCACGGGTGCTGCGCCCGGGCCGGGGTCGAACCTCGGCGGCGCAACCTCCGCCGGGGCGGCCGGGGCTGTGATGGGCGGAGGATCGTCCGCAAACCGGTCGACCGGCGTCTCGCCGACCAGCGCGTCGACTCCCGCCTCCTGGTAGAAGGCGAGAAGCTCGCGGGCAGCCCGGTCGCGGTCACTGTTCATCGCTGGTGCGTAAAGCCATGGCTCGACGCTTGCAACCATGCCTTCGGCGCGGGGGAATTTGAAGTGCAACCCCGAGGCAGGCTGTTCGCCGCGGTGCGCCAGCGCGACGGCCGCTTGGTCTGCCATCGGTGATCACCCCCGGTTGGCATATCGTTTGCTCAAAAACGCGGTATCTTCGAATCAGAATAACGAGCGATCGGGCGGTATCGATCTCGGCAAGTCCGAGGCGTCGTGCGATGCCTGGGCAAGGGGCCGGAACAGGGTCGCCTGTCGGAGGAGCGATGAGCACTGAGGAATTGGCTGCCCGCGACGCGATGGAGTTCGATGTCGTCATCGTCGGCGCGGGGCCGGCCGGGCTCGCAGCGGCGATCCGGGTCAAGCAACTGGCGCCCGACACCAGCGTGGTCGTGGTCGAAAAGGGCTCGGAGGTCGGCGCCCACATCCTTTCGGGCGCCGTCATCGATCCCATTGGTCTCGACCGGCTCATTCCGGACTGGCGAAACGAGGATACGCCGATCAAGACGAAGGTCAGCGATGATCGCTTCTATTGGCTTTCGGCCGCGCGCGCGGTGCGTCTGCCCAGCCTGATGATGCCGCCGCTGATGAACAATCACGGCAACTACATCGTCTCGCTGGGCAATGTCTGCCGCTGGCTCGCAACCAAGGCGGAGGCCTTGGGCGTCGAAATCTATCCCGGCTTTGCCGCCGCCGAAGTGTTGTTTGACGACAACGGCGCGGTCGCGGGCGTTGCCACCGGCGACATGGGGGTGGCCAAGGACGGCCATCACAAGGACAGCTTCACCCGCGGCATGGAGCTGCGCGCAAAATACACGCTGTTCGCGGAAGGTGCGCGCGGCAACCTCAGCAAGACGCTGCTGCAGCGCTTCGGTCTCGACGAAGGTCGCGCTCCGCAAAAATTCGGGCTCGGCTTGAAGGAGTTGTGGCAGATCGCGCCGGAGAAACATCAGCCGGGGCTGGTACAGCACACATTCGGCTGGCCACTCGACGGCCGAACCGGCGGCGGTTCGTTCCTCTATCAATTCGACGACAACCTCGTTGCCGTCGGCTTCGTGGTGCATCTGAACTACGAAAATCCATACCTCTCGCCGTTCGAGGAATTCCAGCGCTTCAAAACGCATCCGCTGGTGCGCGGCACCTTCGAGGGAGGGAAGCGCCTCGCCTATGGCGCGCGCGCCCTAACCGAGGGGGGCTGGCAGTCGGTGCCCAAGCTCGCTTTCCCCGGCGGGGCGCTTCTGGGCTGCGCGGCAGGGTTCATGAACGTGCCGCGCATCAAGGGGAGCCACAACGCGATGTTGTCGGGCATCCTGGCGGCCGAGCAGGTCGCCGCCGCGCTTAAGGCCGGCCGCGCCAACGACGAGCTGGCAGGTTACGAGGCGGCCTGGCGCTCGTCGGCGATCGGGCCCGACCTGTGGAAAGTGCGCAATGCCAAACCACTCTGGTCGCGCTTCGGCACGCTCCTGGGCATCGCGCTCGGCGGCTTCGACATGTGGACCAACACGCTCGGCTTCTCGCTGTTCGGCACCCTCGGCCACGGCAAGCCGGATTCGGCGACGCTCAAGCCGGCGGCGGAGTGCGCGCCCATCGCCTACCCCAAACCGGACGGCAAGCTCACCTTCGACCGTCTCTCCTCGGTGTTTCTCTCCAATACCAATCACGAGGAGGACCAGCCGGTGCACCTGAAAGTCACCGATCTCGCCCTGCAGAAGGCATCCGAGCACGATCGCTACGGCGGCCCCTCCGCGCGCTACTGTCCGGCGGGCGTCTATGAATGGGTGGAGGAGGGCGGTTCACCGCGGTTCGTGATCAACGCGCAGAACTGCGTCCACTGCAAAACCTGCGATATCAAGGATCCGAACCAGAACATCACCTGGGTTCCGCCCGAGGGCGGCGGCGGACCTAATTACCCGAACATGTGAGCGAGGTCGCAAGCCTCGCGCGCCGGGCCGGCGGCGGGACCCAGTTACCCCAATATGCGGTCGATGTGATCGGCGGCGTCACGATGCTGCCCTTATCAAGGCGCTTCAAAGTCGGGGGACATGCCAATCCGGGCAGTTATTGCGCGCCTGACCCAAACAGGCCATTCTGCTCAACGCGGCCGCGCCGAGGGCGCTCGTCCGCCAGATGGAGTCGACCAGCCGTGATTCTTTCGCCACGTTTCAGGCGTGCGGCCGTGGCCGCAGTGGCCGCACTCGCCACCACTTGGCCGGCAATGCTCTCGGCTCGGGCAGAGGCGCCTTCGAGCTTTTCCCGGACCTCTCCCTCCGGCAGCTATCTCGCCGCCCGGCATGCCGGCGGAGAACGGGATGCCGCCGCCGCAGCCTCCTACTATCGCGCCGCGCTCCGCGGTGACCCGCGCAACAACGAGCTTCTCGGCCGTACCTTCCTGGCGGTGCTGGCGAACGGCGAGGTCGAGGAAGCGGTCAAGCTCGCCGAACGCGTTCTGCAGGTCGACAAGACCGACCGGATCGCGCGGCTCGTGCTCGGGGTGCGCGCGATCAAGCAAAAACAGTATCCCATTGCGCGTCGCGAACTCGCCCAGTCGATCCGCGGCCCGATCACCGACCTTGCCGCGACCCTGCTGTCGGCATGGACGATGGCGAGCCCGACCGAGGTCAAGGCCGCGACTGACTCCATCGACAAGCTTGCCGGACCGGACTGGTACGCGATCTTCAAGGATCTGCACGCCGCGATGATCCTCGACGTCGCCGGCCAGAAGAAAGAAGCCGCCAAGCGCTTTGAGCGCGCCTACAAGCTCGATCCGACCGCGTTGCGCGTGGTGCAGAGTTACGGCAGTTTTCTGTCGCGGCAGGGAAATACCGCCGAGGCGCTGAAGATATTCGCCACCTTCGACGAAGCCCTGCCCCGCCATCCGCTGATGCTGGAGGCGACCGCCGAGCTCAAGGCCGGCAAGAAACTCCCGCTGCTGATCGACACGCCCCAGGCCGGCGCCGCCGAGGTGCTCTATGGGCTCGGGGCTGCGCTCGGACGTCGGGGCGGAGAGGATCTCGGCCTCGTCTACCTGCAGCTCGCGCTCTATCTCGCGCCGTCGCATCCGCTCGCGCTGCTGTCGTTGGGCGATCTCTATGAGGCGATGAAGAAGCCCGAACTCGCCAACAAGATCTATGAACGGGTGCCGCTGAGTTCACCGCTCCAGCGCAACGCGCAAATCCAGCTCGCGCTCAATCTCGATGCGCTCGATCGCACCGACGAGGCCCGAGCGAACCTGGAAAAGCTCACGGCCGCCAATCCTGGCGATCTCGAAGCCATCATGGCGCTCGGCAACGTGCTGCGCGGGCGCAAGCAGTTCGCGGAATGCGGGGATGTCTACTCCAAGGGCGTGGACACCCTCACCAAGCCCGAAAAGGCGAACTGGGTGATCTACTATTTCCGCGGCATCTGCTTCGAGCGGTCCAAGCAATGGGCGAAGGCCGAGGCCGATCTGAAGAAAGCGCTCGAGCTTTATCCCGACCAGGCGCACGTCCTGAACTATCTCGGCTATTCCTGGATCGATCAGGGCATCAATCTCGACGAAGGCATGCGCATGATCAAGCGCGCGGTCGAGCAGCGCGCCGACGACGGCTACATCGTCGATTCCCTCGGCTGGGCCTACTACCGGCTCGGCAACAACGACGAGGCAGTCAAGCAACTCGAGCGGGCGGTCGAGCTCAAGCCGGAAGATCCGACCATCAACGATCATCTCGGCGATGCCTATTGGCGGGTCGGACGTGTGCTCGAGGCGCGCTTCCAGTGGTCGCACGCGCGCGACCTCAAGCCCGAGCCTGAGGATCTGGTCAAGATCGAAGCCAAGCTGAAATCGGGGCTTCCCGACGATACCTCGTCGGCGGCCGAGGCTGAGCACAAGAAGCCCGGCGGCGGTTAAGTCTCAGCGGCATGACGCTGACTGCGCGCGCCGAAAAGGCGCCCGCCAAGATCAATCTGACATTGCGCGTGCTGGGTCGTCGCGCCGATGGCTATCACGAGCTCGAGAGCTTGGTGGCCTTCGCCGGCGTCGGTGACACTTTGACGTTCGCACCCGGTGGCGCCTTGACGCTCGCCGTCAGCGGACCAACCGCCAAGGCCGCGGGCGACAGCGCCGACAATCTCGTGCTCAAAGCCGCCCGCACGCTCGCCGAGGGGATTGGCGGGCTCACCCTCGGCCGCTTCGCGCTGTCGAAGCGTTTGCCGGTCGCGGCCGGATTGGGCGGCGGCTCGGCGGATGCGGCGGCGGCCTTGCGTCTGCTGGCGCGCGCCAACGGCATTGCATCCGACGATCCCCGGCTGATGCAGGCGGCACGCGCGACCGGCGCCGACGTGCCGGTGTGTCTCGACCCGCGGCCGCGCCTGATGCGCGGTATCGGTGACATCCTATCCGACCCGCTCGATGTCCCGCCGTTGTTTGCGGTGCTCGTCAATCCCGGCGTTGCAGTCTCGACCAGAGACGTGTTCGCGGCACTCAAGCTTGCTTCGCCGCCCGCAAGCACCGCCCGCTCCGGTCCCGCTCCCGTTGAGAAGTGGGGAGGGGAGCCCGCCGCGTTTGTGGCTGCGCTGGTGAGTGATCGCAACGACCTCGAAGCGCCCGCGATCGAGCTTGAGCCGACGATTGCCGATGTTCTCTCGGTGCTGCGCAATCTGCCTGGGTGCCGGCTCGCGCGCATGTCCGGGTCGGGCGCCACCTGCTTCGGCCTGTTCGGGTCGCGGGCGGCAGCCAGCACCGCGGCACGAACGCTGCGGGTAGGGTATCCGGCGTGGTGGGTGCGCGCCACTGCGCTCGGTGGGGCGTCGTCGTCGTCTTAGTGCAACGGGGCGCCTGCCGCTGGGCGCCCGCGGGGGAGCATCAGGGCATTCGCGCCCATCTTCGCGAGGGATATGCGCGCCGCGATCGCGGCATCTGCACAGGGACTAGGTGTCTGGTCCCGGAGTGTAGGGGAATCAGCCATGCTGATCTTACATTCCGGGAGGCAATATGGGCCAGGTACTTCATGGCAGCGCCACGACCACGCACGCCATCCGAGCTGCGATACAGCGATCGAAGGCTCCGCTCAAAGACTTGGCCGCGCGATATGGATTGAACCAGAAGACGGTCGCGAAGTGGCGTAAGCGCGCTTTCGTCAATGATGCTCCGATGGGTCCCACGGTGCCCCGCTCGACCGTCCTGTCGTCAGAGGAAGAAGAGATCATTGTCACCTTCCGCCAACACACGCTTCTACCGTTGGATGACTGCCTTTACGCCTTGCAGGCGTCATTTCGCGGCAACGTGTAATTTGGCGGTAAAGCGGACATCATGCGGATCGCTAGGTCTTCAGGTCCTGCCTTTTGAAAATGTCGTCGCACCTGGCTCAATTCGTACCCATGGCTGCGCGGAGTTGGTCCAGATATGATAGTTGGGCTTTAGCCATGACTTATCGTCGAGAGTGCCGGCCTTGATAATTATTGCTCCCGGCAGCGCCTCCGTTTCGGTCGCAAGTGATGACCCACAATTTCTGCAGAACTTTCGCGAAAGCGGTTTCCCGCTCTCGCCTTTGTCCGCATAGGACGCGAGACTTTGTCCCTGCCACGTCAAACTCGGCGCTGGAACGACGACATTCACCGAGAATGCCGAGCCAGACACTTTTTGACAATGGGTGCAGTGGCAAATTGCCGTTCCCAATGGTTCGGCATTGCACTCGTAGCGTACCGCGCCGCAAAGGCAGCCACCAGAGATTTTTGGCATCGCTTTCCTCCAGCGATATGTGAGCGGGAACAAGCCGCCCTTATCCGTTGCCGAGCGGCGAGGGCCTTCGGCGACTCGTGACGATGCCAGCGGCGGCGAAACGACAAATCCGTCCACAAAACGCCCGCCACGGACTTTTCGACCTGTCGGAGCAACATAATTGCCGTAGCCCGATTAGTCCAATTCGTAGTATTCTTTAACTTGATGAAAGAAATCGATCATCGACGCGCCGACCTAAATTTGCTGGTCGTGTTTCAAAAGCTGCTCGTCGAGCGCCATGTTGGACGTGCAGCCAAACGGCTTGGCCTGACGCAGTCGGCTGCCAGCCACGCACTCGGTCGACTCCGCATAATGTTCGGCGATCCGTTGTTCGTGCGTCACCCCAAAGGCATCGAACCTACCTCTCGCGCACACGCCCTGGCCCCAATCGTTGCCGATATTCTCGACCGCGCGAACTCCATGCTTGCATCGCCCGGTTGGTTCGATCCCAACAAACCGCATACCTTCACGATCGGCGGTACCGATCTCGCCGTTTTCACCGTTTTGGTCCCGTTGATAAAGCGGCTGCGTGCGATGGCACCAAAAGTAGACCTGCGGGTTCGGTCGCTGGACAGCACTCGCGTTGTCGCCGCCTTCGATCGCCAAGAGATCGATTGCGCGCTCATGCCGTTTCCGGAGGCCCCAGCTCGGATCACGCGCGAACCTGCCATCAAGGAGAGTTTTGTGGGAATCGCGCGCCGTGGACATCTGGCCTTCAAGCGTAAGCGAATCACGGCCGGGAATTGGGCGGCGCTCCCGCACCTCCTGGTTTCACCGAGAGGAGAAGATTCCGGTTGGACCGATGAGCATTTGGCGAAGCTCGGACTCAAACGAAGGATCGTCACGGTGGTCCCGCACTTCCTTGCCGCACCGTTGATTGTGGCGCACAGCGATCTCGTTACGCTCACCACAGAGCGAGTCGCTCACCATTTTGCCAATGAGCTCGATCTCACGATATTCGAGCCGCCGGTCCCGATTCGCGGCTTTGCCATCGATTATCTTGCCAGCGTCGCGCGAGCGAGGGATCCCGCGCTTCAGTGGCTGCGCGATCAGATATTTGAAATCTGTAGCGAGGGCGGCACCGAACTCGATTTGGAAGCCAATAACTGATCAATCAACCAGTCGAAAATATCGACTTCGGGTCATTTTCGACCCGATCCAGCCGGTTTTCTCTTCGGTTGATGTCCGCTTTGCCCCCAAAAGCGACCTTAGACGTAAATGGCGACGAACCGAGGAGCGTTGAGGCCAGCCCTCGGGTCGTGATTTCAAGCGCCCAAATGAGGGGTCGAATCATGCGCTACGCGGTCGTCGATACCAACGGCCTGCCGGTGCGGCTCGCGCTGACAGCCGGGGAAGCACACGACAATCGGCTCGCAAGCAAACTGCTGTCGCGCTTGAAGT
>DASSJW010000402.1:0-3389 GCA_035690995.1 Xanthobacteraceae bacterium | reverse complement strand
GCAGCATCAACGCCGTGCACCTGAAAGACCGATTTGGCGATGTCGAGACCGATTGTCGTAATCGTTTGCATGGATGCTCCTCCGAATCGTGGGAGCTTTAACAGCGCCCACATCTTCGGCACTCATGTGCCGGTGGAGGAGGTCGCGGTAGGGACGGAGATTTCTCTCCGCCCCCCGCACAGATCCCGGCGGGCGCTGCTAACGCACCGGGCTCCCACCTTGGATAGTGACGAGGAACCGCTTTTCAGGCCACGGGTGCAGGATGCGTGGGAACGGCAGGTGCCGGTCAGCGATTTTCTTCATTCTCGTCCACGTTAATCGACGTCGTTGGCTTCGGCGCATCAGAGCGCCGTGCCAACGTTCGATCATGTGATGCCGGAATGCTGAGATCGCTGAGCCGCTCATTGGCACAGCATAATAGGCCATCCAGCCGCGCAGAACCTGGCAGAGCCAGCGGCCCTGCCTTTCGGTTCCTTCGTGCCGTATGGCCATGAGCTGCTCCTTGATCTCTCGAAGCTTGGCACGCATTCGCTTGGCCACCGGTTTCCTCCCGAGCACGAAGCCCGAGCCGCTCCGACGGGTCGCGCAATAATGCGTGAACCCAAGGAAGTCGAACGACTCCGGCTTGCCGAGACCCCGAGAATGTCGATTCGCAATTGCGGATCGGCCAAACTCGATGAGCCGCGTCTTGTCGGGATGAAGGGTGAGCCCGAAGCGTGCGAGCCTTGCCTTGAGATCGGCAAGGAACCGCTCTGCCTCGTGCTGATGCTCAAAGCCGACGATGGTGTCGTCCGCATAGCGCACGACAATAACGTCGCCCGTGGCGCATCGCTGCCGCCACTGGTGGGCCCATAAATCGTAGACGTAGTGGAGATAGATATTGGCCAAGAGCGGGCTGATGACCGCACCCTGTGGCGTCCCCTCCTCCGTCACCATCAAGTGCCCGCCTTCGAGCACACCTGCTGTCAGCCACTTGGCGATCAACCGGATGATTCGTCGATCGCCAATCCGATGTTCGATGAAGCGGATCAGCCAGGATTGGCTGACCTTGTCGAAAAAGGATTGGACGTCGCAATCAAGCACCCAGTTGATGCGCCGCCTACCGATCCCGAACGCGAGTGCATCCAGCGCTTGGTGCTGACTACGCTTCGGTCGGAACCCGTAGCTGAACCCCAGGAACTCCGCCTCGTAGATCGGCGTCAAGATCGCAACCACCGCCGCCTGGACGATCTTATCTTCCAGTGCAGCGATGCCGAGCGGCCGCTGTCTGCCATCTGCCTTTGGAATATAAGTCCGGCGCGATGGCAGCGCTCGATACGCTCCCGTTTGGACGCGAGAGTGGAGGTCCGAGAGGTTCTCCTCAAGGCCTTCCGCGTATTCGGTCCAGGTCATCTCGTCGACCCCCGGCGCGGCGGACTTCTTCAAACCAAAGAAGCTTGCCCGCAGAACATCGATGGTGAGGTGATGCAGGAGCGCCGTCAGCTTGTCCTGTCTGTTCCTGTTGACGGCTCCTCGTATGCGGGCCTGCGCCTGTGACACGGCTTCCCGGCTCTGCGTCCGGACCGTGCTTTGCAGTTCCGCATTCTCCTTGGCCCCGCCCCTTCGCTCCACAAGCTCCGCCGCAGCCGAGGCCACTTTGTTCGCTCGCTTCTCTGCTACTTCGGGCAGGTCCGACTTCTCCCTCGCGCTCATCGTCGGCTACGGCCTCCGGCCTTCCCGACGCGGTCCCGCCCACGACTGGTGGGGACAGCGATGGAGATCTCCCGGTTCCCGGGCAGAAGGCTTCTGCACATGCCAGGGTCTGCGACGACGCGGGGCTGGCTCGTGTCTTGCGATGACGACACTGACCATCTTGCCTTCTGTTGGACGGAAAACATCAGCGCCCCGAACTTGTCTTACGCCGCTCAATACCTAGCCTACGCACTCCCCTGTCAACGCTTCGCTTGCGGCCTCACGACCGCACGCGCATGACTCGGGGCCGGTGTAGCTCGCTACGCCTTCACCGTGACGGACTCGCACCGTCTACCTTCCGCCGGTCTCCCGGCGCACCCGTCCACAGCATCACAACCTGACTCATGCGCCGCAATAAATGAGGCAGGCAGAGCCAAGCTCCAGTTGTAACGAAGTCATTTCAGCTTCATGTTGGCGTCGGTGATGACCTGCGACCATTTCTGAGTCTCCGCCTCCATGAATGTCTTGAACTCCTGCGGCGTAACCGCCTTGGTCTCGACGCTGAGCTTTCCCAGCGACATTTGCGCATTAGGCATCTGCATGGCGCGGTTCACGGCTGAATTGAGCTTCTGAATAATCTGTTCCGGCGTTCCAGCGGGAGCGAGCAGTCCGAGCCATTCCGTGGCCGAGAGTCGTGAGTAGCCCTGCTCGATAAACGTTGGAATGTTCGGAAGTTGCGCAAAGCGCGTGTCGCTGCTTACTCCCAGCGCGCGCAGCTTGCCAGATTCGAGATGCTCCGCGACGACGGACGGATTGTTGAACATTACCTGCACCTGCCCCGCCAACAGATCGGTGATTGCTGGGGCCGCGCCGCGATAGGGCACATGGTTCAGTTTGATGTTGCTGACTATTTGCAAAAGCGCCCCGAGTAGGTGAGGCAGCGTGCCGATTCCTGGCGACGACAAATTGACCTTGCCAGGATTATTTCTTGCGTGGGCGATAAATTCTGCGAGCGAATTTGGCATCGCCGGATTGACTGTAAGGATTTCCGGGCTCTGCTCGACGATCGCAATCGGCGCCAAATCCTTGAGCGGATCGTATTCGAGTTTGAAGAGCGTCGGCGCGATCGTTAGCGAGCCAGCAATCGAGACCAAAAGCGTGTAACCGTCCGGATCGGCCGAAACCACAACTCTAGTGCCGACTGTGCCTGCGGCACCGCCCGGCCGGTTCTCGACCACGATAGTCTGCCCCAACACTGGCGATGTGCTGTTCGCCACGATGCGAGCAATCACATCGGTCGGTCCGCCGGGCGGAAACGGAACGATGAGCCGGATGGCCCGGTTCGGGTAATCCTGCGCCAAGGTCGAAGGGGGCACGCCTGCGATGAACGCTGACGCGAGCATGATGGAGAGGATTGCGCGCTGTCCCGTCATCATGGACCTTGTCTTCTCGGTGCCAAGAAACCTGATGAACTCTCATCTCTAGAGTCGATCATCCGCTGCCCTAGCCAGGGTAACAGCATAACGCATTGTCCGGCGATCGTGTCCGGGCGCTCGCTGCACTGCGGGATTTCGTCCTAGGCCCTTGCCAACCATATCTGGCGGCCGTTGCTGAACACGCCGACTGCATGCATCGCCTGAGCGCCAGTGGCGTCCAACGGCATGGAGCGTTGGACGCCCGCGCTAAACTCGCCGGTCCTGCCGGAAGGAGGACGAAGA
>DASSJW010000401.1:0-6041 GCA_035690995.1 Xanthobacteraceae bacterium | reverse complement strand
AGGCGAGCGCGATCAGCGCGCCGGCGATCTCGACGATCGCGCCGCCGAGATAGGCGGCACGCAGGCCACTGACCATGGCGTCGGGTGAATTCCCGCCGGCCCGCACCGCGAACATCGCGCCCAACACGGCGACGCCGAGCGTAGCGCCGATCATGCGCGAGGTGTTGACCAGGCCTGACGCGGTGCCGGAGCGGGGCGGGGGCAAGCTTGCGACGGCCACCGCGTTGACCGGTCCGGTATTGAGCCCGAGCCCCACGCCGATGATGAACAGCGCTGCTGCGAGCAGCGCCATGTTCGGCACCGACGTGATTTGGGTAAGCAACAGCAGCCCGATGCCCATGGCGGCCATTCCGGTCGCCATCACGCCGCGGGGCCCGAAGCGCTTCGCCAGCGCGCCGGAGTAGTGCGAGACCGCCACGAAGGTCGCCGACAGCGGCAGCAGTTGAAGGCCCACGGCGAAGGCCGAGAACTTGCCCAGCGTCTGCAGATAGAGCGGGGTGAGAAACAGCATGGCGTACATGCCGAAGGTCATCATTCCCGCCACTGCGAGCGCGGCGTCGAACGGCGCATTGCGGAAGACATCGAGGGGCACCAGCGCGCCCGCCCTGTTCCGTTGCGACACGAGGAACAGCGCGCTCGAGGCGATGAAGACCGCGATCAGAGCGAGAATGGACGGCGATGCAAAGCCCTCATGCGGTCCCTCGATGGTGACGAATGACAGAGCCGCGAGCGCGATGATGACCAGGGCCTGTCCACGAAGGTCGAGACGGCGGCCTTGCGCATCGCGCGATTCCGGCACGGTCCGGATCGCCATCGCCATTGCGAGCACGCTGATCGGAACCACCAACGCGAAGATGCTGCGCCAGCCGGCGGCATCGACCAGCAATCCGCCGATGGTCGGGCCGACCGCGAGCGCAAGGCCGTTGCAGCCGGCCCAGACGCCGATGGCGCCCGCGCGTTCCTTCGCATCGGTATAGGTTACGGTCAGGATCGCAAGCGACGTCGGAACCTCCAGCGCCGCCCCGACACCGGTGATCGCCCGTCCCGTGATCAGCGCCGCGCCGTTGGGCGCGGCCGCGCATACGAGCGACCCCAGCACGATCAGAGCGACGCCGATCGCGAAAACGCGCGTCCGGCCGTAGAGGTCGCCGAGCGTCCCGCCGGTGAGCAGCAGCGTGGCGTAGAACACATTGTAGGAATCCAACACCCACTGTAGCTGACTGATGCCGGCGCCGAGATCGCTGCCGATTTGCTTGACCGCGAGATTGACCACCTGCGAGTCGAGTTGGGCGATGAAAACACCGAGGCACATGGCGAGGAGGATCGCCGTGTGGCCGTGCCGGTGATGAATGGACGCGGTGGCTGAAACCATGGAACCTCGTCAATCTATGGCGACGCCGCACGGACGGTTGGCGGCGGCGTCCGGTTTCCGGAGTTCGAAACGGCAATGCAGTCCGCCACGGACCGTTCCATCAGTTCGACCGCGGCCGAACTATCGGTGCGCTGGCCTGATGGCGGCGTTGGGAGATCAATCGGGTGATGCGTGTTGACCGCCGGCCTGCGCCGCTGCAGCAGGTGTCGGCGGCCCCTGCGCCGCGCGGAAGCCTTGTGGCGCAGTGGGATTGGCGCACGATCTGTGTTGCGGGTGCGGCTCGTCCGCTATTCTTTAAAGCAATTCAAATTTAGAACGATCGAATACTGACGTTGCATGACGGACACTGGTGAATTGCAATCGCGGCAATGGCGCTGCTTGGATATTGCTTTTGATTGAGCCGCAGCGATTGATGTCGTCCGGGAACATTGTCACCGGATCGGTCGTAGCGGGGGTATCATGCAAAAGCTTCTTGGAGTTGTCGCATCAGTTCTGTTTGTGGCCAGCGTTCCCGCCGGCGCCGCGGACTTGCCGCCGCTCAAGCCCGTGCCGCCGGTGCCGCTCTACGACTGGAACGGTTTCTATGTCGGTGCCGGTTTCTCGTATCACTCGGGACGGACCGACGATGTCTTCACCAATCGCGCGGCCGTCTATCCGATCATGCGCGATACCTTCCATGGCTCGTTCGGCAGCATCGACGCCGGCTATTGCCGCATGGCGGCGTCGCCGGTCGTGCTGTGCGGCGAAGCGGCCGTCGATCTCGGCCGCGCGCGCGGGACCAACTATGCCTTCACCACCTCGGTGCAGAACACAGCCATCCGCTCCACCTCGACGATCGACTGGATGGTGACCGCCGGCCCTAAGATCGGACTCGCATTCGATGCGAACCAGCTGGTCATCTATGCGAACGGCGGCGGCGCCTTCGCGCATCTCGGCGTCGATGCGACCTCCACCGTGGTCGGCGCAATCGGTTCCGGCAGGGCGTCGGGGACGCAGGCCGGCTGGTACGTCGGCGCCGGCATGGAGCGGCTGCTCACGCCCAATGTCGGCGTCAAGTTCGATTACCGGCGCGTCGAGTTCAAGGGACTGGACACCACGCTGACCGGCGGCGCCGCCATCAGCACCAGTCGCATCGTGGACAATGTGTTCAGCGCCGGCTTCAATTTTCACTTCACCAGCGGGCCGGTCTACGCGCAGTACTGACATCGCATCGCGACCGCGATCGAGTGAGTGGAGGCATTGCGCCCAGCGGCCTGACGCGGGACAAAGGGCATGACGTCAAACCCTTGGGAACGCAAGTCGCCATGCCCGCCTTCCTCTGCGAGACCTGCGGCAGCCAGTTCACGCCATCGGATGAGCCGCCGCCGGAGTGTCCGATCTGCCAGGACGAGCGTCAGTTCGTCCCGCCCGGCGGACAGAAATGGACGACGCTCGATGCGCTCGCGCGCCGCCATTTCAATAGCTACCGGCAGCACGAGCCTGGCCTGATCGGCATCGGCACGGTGCCGAAGTTTTCCATCGGCCAGCGCGCGCTGCTGCTGCGCACGTCGATCGGCAACATCCTCTGGGACTGCATCCCCTTCATCGATGAAGCCACGGTTGAGATCGTGAAAGGTCTCGGCGGCATCGCCGCCGTCGCGATCTCCCATCCGCACTATTATTCCACGATGGTGGAGTGGAGCCACGCCTTCGGCGGGGCCCCCATCCATCTGCACGCCGCCGATCGGCAATGGATCATGCGGCCGGATGCGGTGGTCCATCTGTGGGACGGCGATACAATGCCGCTCGCAGACGGGGTGACGCTGGTGCGCTGCGGTGGCCACTTTGCCGGCGGAACGGTGCTGCATTGGGCGGCGGGCGGGGAGGGGCGCGGCGCATTGCTGACGGGCGACATCGTGCAGCTCATCCCCGATCGCACCCATGTGAGCTTCATGCGCAGCTATCCCAACATCATCCCGCTGTCGGCGCCCGCGGTGACGCGCATCGGCGCGATGCTCGAGCCGTTCTCCTACGATGTGATCTACGGCGCGTTCTTCGACCGCGTGATCCCGCACGCGGGCAAAGATGCGGTCAGGCGCTCCGTGGCGCGCTATATCACGATCGTCAAGGGCGATGGCACGGCGGAGCTGACGTGACCGAACGGCGATTGCGCCTGCCGCAACGCTGTGGAACAGAGGCGCGGGCCTATGCCTCCCGTGTCCATGCCTCCCGTGTCCATGCCTTCCGTGTCCATGCCTTCCGTGTCCATGCCTTCCGCGCCGACCATCGACCCGTCGCAATGCTCGCCGACCGCTGCGTTCTTCGCCGGTCTGCGCGCCGCGTGGCTGTCGGTGATGGCCTATGTCCTGATCGCGACCTATGTCGGAATCGCCGCGCTGGCGCATGATTTCGGCTTCAGCCTGTGGTGGCTCGCGGCCTCGACCGTGCTGGTCTGGGCCGGCCCCGCCCAGGTGATCCTGGTGTCGACGCTCGGCGCCGGAACCACGCCGGTCGAGGCCGCGATCGCCGTGAGCCTCAGCAGCGTGCGCCTGCTGCCCATGGTCATCTCGCTGCTGCCGCTGCTCAAGCACCCGCTGACGCGCAACCGCGACCTCCTGCTGCCCGCCCATCTCACCGCCGTCACGATGTGGATCGAGGCGCTGCGGCTTCTCCCGGGATTGCCGCGCGAGAACCGGATCCCATTCTCCAATGGGCTGGGTCTGGGTTTCATGCTGGCGGCGCAGGTCGGCGGCTGCCTCGGTTACTATCTCGCCACCTCGCTGCCGCCGCTGTTGAGCGCGGCGCTGCTCTTCCTCACCCCGATGTCATTCCTGATCTCGACGACGCGCAACTGCCGTCTGCTGTCGGATTGGCTCGCGCTCGCCTTCGGTCTCGTGCTCGGGCCGCTGCTCGCCGCCTGGCAGGTCGGCCTCGACCTGTTGTGGACAGGGGTGGTGGGCGGCTCGGTGGCTTACGCAATCTATCGCTTGCGCGGGGCGCGCAAATGAGCGGCGAGCTTCATGCCTATGTGCTGCTGGTGCTGGTCGGTTTTCTGCCCAATGAGATCTGGCGGATAGTCGGGCTTGTCGCCGCCCGCGGGATCGACGAGGAGTCCGAGTTCTTCATGTGGGCGCGCGCGGTCGCCATCGCGGTGCTCGCCGGCGTCATCGCCAAGATCATCATGCTGCCGCCCGGGACGCTCGCGGGCGTGCCGCTGGGCATCCGCCTCGGCGCCATCGCCTGCGGCTTCGTCGCATTCCTGGTGGTGCGCCGATCGGTGTTCGCGGGTGTGGTCGCCGGGGAGGTCGTGCTCACCCTCGGCGCGCTCGGCTATGGACTTTGACCTGTCGAGCTGCCGAGCCCGCTAAACTAAACCGTAGCCCAGATACTCACCGCAACGCCGCGGCCAGCTGTTTGGCCTGATCGGCGAGCACGTCCGGCGCTGCCTTCTCGGTCGCCGGTGGCTTCATCGCCATGCCGGCCTTGCGCGGAATGACGTGCATGTGAAGGTGAAACACCACCTGGCCGCCGGCGCTTTCGTTGAACTGCTGGATGGTGATGCCGTCCGCACCGAAGACCTCGACGCTCACCTTCGCAATCTTCTGCGCGACCTTGATCACATGGGCCAGATCGTCGGGAGAAATGTCGAGGATGTTGCGCGCCGACGCCTTCGGCAGCACCAGGGCATGACCGGGCGCGCGCGGCATGATGTCGAGGAACGCGAGCGCCTTGTCGTCCTCGTAGATCTTGTAGCACGGCAGCTCACCGCGCAGGATTTTGGCGAAGATGTTGTTGGGATCATAGGCGGGCATGGTTCGGCGTCACCGTTTGACACGACGGAGCGGGATTAGATCATCGAACGCGCGCCGGAGAAAGCCGGGCGCGCGTTTGGTCATCGCGGCGGCAGCACCGCCACCGCATCGACTTCATAGAGCGCTCCCTCGCGGGTCAGCGCGCCGACCTGGATCATCGTGCTCGCCGGCGGCGGCAGCTCCGGGTTGAAGAACTTGGCGCGCACTTCGCGGATCAATGCCTGATGCGCCCGCAGATGAATCAGATATTGCGTCAGTTTCACAATGTGCTCGAACCCGCCGCCGGCGGCGGCCAGTGCGGCCCGGATGTTCTCGTAAGCCTGCGTCGCCTGCGCCTTGAAATCTCCAGGCGCGCCGACGACGTTGCCGTTGCTGTCGAGGCCCATCTGGCCGGCGATATAGACGATGCGGCCGGGAACGGTCGCCTCCACCACATGCGAATAGCCCGCCTGCTTGGAGCTCGTGTCGGGTTGCAGGAAGCGCAGGTGCCCGGGCGTCTTTCCCTCGCCGAGCACGGTCTGCGCCAACGCCGCCGAGCTTGCGCCGGCCGCCAGCACGGCGCCGCCTGTGGTGAGGATCGAGCGGCGCGACAGGGCTCCATGCATGTGGAACGGTAACGCGAAGCGCGGCATGGTCATGATGCTCCTCCTGCGATTGGATGCAATCAACCGTAGCGCGGAGGGGGCGTGGGCGTCATCATCCCGGAACACGAAGGCCAAGGCCGGTCGTTGCGGATATGTGCCATGGCGGCCTACGCCACCGCACAAGGGACGGCCCGGTAGCTCCTTCACTCCTTGCGGAACGGGGCTGCTTCCGCGAGCTCGGCGCCGGCTGCCGCCACATAGGCGCGCTCGTGCTTGAGAAAATCCTCGATCGCG
>DASSJW010000400.1:0-7792 GCA_035690995.1 Xanthobacteraceae bacterium | reverse complement strand
GGCCGGATACGCTCGCCCTGGCACGCATGGGCGATCAGATGGAGTTCGAGGCGCTGGTGCCGGTCGGCCGTTGGAAAGGGTTCGGCGGCGTCACCAACTTCAACGGGCAGGGCTTCGAATCGTTTTCGTGGGCGTCGGCGATCGGCGCTTCGACCCGGTATCCGGGCATCTTTGCCACCTCGCATGTGCCGACCATCCATCCCGTCATGGCCGCCAAGCAGGCCGCCACCATCGATCATGTGACCGGCGGTCGCTTCAACCTCAATGTCGTCACCGGCTGGTACAAGCCCGAGATCGAGATGTTCGGCGAAGAGCAGCTCGAGCACGACACGCGTTATGACCGCGCCATCGAATGGCTCGAGATCATCAAGCTGCTTTGGACCAGCGAAGAAGAGTTCGACTACGAAGGCAAGTTCTACAAGATCAAGAAGGGATGGCTGCAGCCGAAGCCGATCCAGAAACCCTACCCGGTGGTGATGAATGCCGGCGGCTCGGACAAGGGACGCCACTACGCCGCCAAGTATTGCGACGTCGCCTTCATCGTGTTGCAGTCGCACAAGTTCGAGGACGTCAGGGCGCACGTCGAGCGCTATCGCAAGTTTGCGCGCGAGGAGTACGGCCGCGAGATTCAGGTCTGGACCAATGCCTATGTGGTGCAGGGAGAGACCGAGGCGGACGCGAAGAAGTTCTTTGATTACTACGTGCACGAAAAGGGCGATTGGGTCGCCGTGGACAATTTGACCACTACGCTCGGCATCAATGCGCAGACCATGCCGCCCGATGTGGCGCACCGCCTGAAAGCGCATTTCATTGCCGGCTGGGCCGGCTATCCGATCGTCGGCACCAAGGAGAAGGTGGTCGACGAGCTGGCGACGCTCGCTCGCGCCGGCTTCGACGGCGTCATTCTCTCGTGGGCGAAGTTCATCGAGCAGATGCGCGAATTCCAGGAGATCACGTATCCGCTGGTGGTGCAGGCGGGGCTGCGTTAGGACGCGTCTTTTGGCGTGCTTTGCATGAGGTGCCGGCGGTCAACAAGCGGGCACGCCGACGTCCGTCACGTCGTGCCCGTGCTCTTAAGCAGCCCGACACCCCGCAATGCGCCCGCCGAAACGTTGCAGGCCAACCCCGGCTGGTCCTCGATCTGGCGCACCGGTGACGGATGCGCCTGCGTCAGCCAGGCGGCGAGCGTGCCGAGCACGGCGACGGCCAGCAGCGCGATTTCGAATTTGGTCAACATCGCGGTGCCGCCGGTGGCGGGGCGCGGATCGCGCGTCATCGCAAGAGCCCGGCCTTCGGTGCCTGGACGCGTGGGCTTCGCGATGCCATCGGCGTGATGGTCATGATCGTTCGCCATGACGTCTGTCCTCCTCGGGACGGCCCGTCATCGGGCCACCCGCAGACACGATCGTCGAGCGCACGATTTATTCCCGTTGCGTCACAGCATGAGCGGGGAGTGTTTCAGTAAACTGAGACACCATCCGGCAGCCGGGGCCTTGTCGGTGGCGGCGAACATTGCCAGTCTGCCATGCAAGCGTCGCCAGCGATGCCACTGGCGGGCGAGAGCAACCCGCAAGGCATATCGCATTCGGACACAAAAGGGAGGAAGCGATGATCCGTAGGACAGTCTGGTCGATCGTCATGGTCATGTTGGCATGTTCAGCCGGCACGGCGGCAGACATCCGCCGCGTCGTCACCGGACTCGATTCCAGCAACAAGGCCGTTGCGCTGTTTGACAGCCGGCTGACGCTCAGTCCGGGGAAGTCCGGGATCCCCGCAGCCAATCTGTGGATCACGGACTCGTCGCCGCCCGGATTCTCGTTCAAGGACGACAGCGCGACCAAGCCGCTCGGTCTGTCACCGCCGGACAACGGTACGGCTATCCGCGTGGTCGAATTTCCGCCGCTCGACCCTGCCGCGGAGGCGAAGATGGATCCCAATTTCATGATGAAGGTGGTCGGAGATCACGCGCCGGCGAGGGGCCTTCCCGTGAAGCATCCGCTGATGCACCGCACCCGAACCGTTGACTATGCCGTTATCCTGTCCGGCGAGATCGACATGATGCTCGACGACACGGTCGTGCACGTAAAGGCAGGTGATGTCGTCATCCAGCAAGCGACCAATCACGCCTGGATCAATCGCGGCACGCAGCCCTGCCGCGTTTTGTTCGTCCTGATGGATTCCAAGCAGCCGTAACGCGGCCGGCTGGCGCCGCTGGTAGGAACGTCAAATCCGCTACACGAGCGATCGCGCCGTTCGCTTCGACGATCGGCGCGATGGACTGAGTTTCTCGTGGAGCGCTCCTGTGGTCTGGCAGCCGAGGTGATGCGCTTCGCTATTGCGCCCACGTCCTCATTCCGCGGTTGCGCCTGCGAGTTTAACGAGCTCCGCCCATTTCGGCAGCTCACTCCGCATGAAAGCGGCGAAGTCCTGCGGTGTGCCGGCCTTCGCAATTGCGCTGAAGCGCGCCAGGTTCTCCTTCATCTCCGGCGACTGCAGGCCTTCGTTGATGGCCCGATTGAGCGTATTGACCACATCGGCCGGCGTCCCGGCCGGCGCGACCACGCCGGTCCAGGCATCGTGCGTGAAATCGGGAAATCCGCTTTCGACCAGCGTCGGCACCTGCGGCAGTGCCGGCCATCGCTCGGCGCGCGCGATGCCCAACGCTCGCACCTTGTCCTCTTTGATGAGGGGATAGAGGCCGAGCAGCCCATCGATCGTGAAATGCGTCTGTCCCGCCAAGAGATCGGTAATGGACGCTGCCGAGCCCTTGTATGGAATGTAGGTGACGTCGATTCCGGCCTTGGCTTTGAGCAACGTGCTCAAGAGATGCGGCGGCGTGCCGAGCCCGGCGCCGTAATTGAGCTTACCCGGATTGGCCTTGGCGTATGCGACGAATTCCTGCACGGTTTTCGCCGGCACGGACGGCCCCACGACGAGTACGTGCGGCAGCAACGAGACCGATGCGACCGGGGCGAACAATTTGAGGGGATCGATGTTGAGCTTCGCGTAGAGCGCGGGCGCGACTGCGAGCGAGCCGGATGACCCGAACAGCAGCGTGTAGCCGTCGGGGTCGGCACCGGCGGCTGCCTTCGAGCCGAGCGTGGAGCCTGCACCCGGCCGATTATCGACGACGACCTCCTGCCCGAGCCTGGCCGACAATTCGTGCGCGACGATCCGGGCCATGGTGTCAATCGGGCCGCCCGGTGGAAACGGCACGATCATCTTGATGACATGGTTCGGATAGTCTTGTGACGCTGAAGGGCCGGCGGCAAAAACGCAAATGCCGGCTGCGATCAGCAACCCGAGAACAATTCGCCTTGCCATCATCGTTGCTCCCGCGGGTAACCCGCCTTCACTCTCTGCGGCCAATTGATCGCACGCCGTCCGTGCTATCCGGCTTCCGCGGCCTTGAAAATGAGCGGAGCAATCGAACCGGCGGCCGAGGGAGTATCGTCAGCGGGCATTTCCTCGATGACGTTGAAACAGCACGAAAAATAGCAGACGGCGGGTTGGCCCGGAAGCAGGCGAACACCGAACCTGTGCGGCCGATCGTTGCACCAGCACGGTCTGGCCCGGCTGCGAAGTCGGGGACATAATGACATCATTCCTGTTGGTGCCACGTGATCCGCGAAGCCCCGAAATGGGAGGATGACATGCGTCTTGTGGCTCTGGACCGCAGCATCGTGGTCGCGATCCTCGCACTCTGCCCGATCTCGGTCGGTCACGCGCAAAGTCCGGCGGACTTTTACAAGGGCAAGAATATCGATCTTTACATTGGCTACAGCGCTGGTGGCGGATATGACGTGTATGCCCGTTCGCTGGCCCGCCACATGGGACGTTTCATCCCGGGCAATCCCACGATCGTCCCGAAGAATATGCCGGGCGCCGGCAGCCTGGTGCTCGCCAACTGGCTCTATAACGTTGCACCCAAGGACGGCACCGCATTCGGGATCATCGGCCGCGGTACCGCATTCGATCCCTTGCTCGGCTCGACCAAGGCTCAATTCGACGCGGCCAAATTCAACTGGATTGGCAGCATGAATGACGAAGTCAGCGTGTGCGTCGCCTGGCACACGACCGGCATCACCAAGCTCGAACAGGTCAAGCAGAACGAGCTGACGGTCGGCGGAACGGGCCCGGCTGCCGACACCGATCAATTTCCCAAGGTTCTCAATGCCACGATCGGCACCAAGTTCAAGATCATCGCCGGCTATCCGGGCGGCAATGACATCGACTTGGCGATGGAGCGCGGCGAAGTGATGGGGCGCTGCGGCTGGTCATGGTCGAGCGTGACCGCAACCCACCAGAACTGGATCGACGAAAAGAGGATCAACGTCCTGGTGCAGCTGTCGCTGAGCAAGCACCCCGACCTGCCGAAAGTTCCTCTGATCATGGATTTTGCCAAGAGCAATGAGGAGAAGCAGATCTTCAAGCTGGTGTTCGCCCGCCAGCCGATGGGACGCCCCTTCCTGATGCCTCCCGGCATTCCTGCGGACCGCATGGTCGCTGTGCGCAAGGCCTTCATGGATACCATGAAGGACGGGGAGTTTCTCGCTGACGCCGAGAAAATGAAACTGGAGATCAATCCAGTTTCAGGCGATGCGGTCCAGGAGATCGTTCAACAAGTCTATCAGACGCCAAAATCCATCGCGGCCGCGGTGGCGGACATGGTCAATCATTGAAGCCCGCTTGGCCTGAGAGCGCGATGAAAGATGCGCTCAACAAAAAAGCCAAGCGGCGCCGGCGGGTGCATTCCGCGACTATTCGGCCTTGACGCCGGCGGCGCGGATCACCTTGGCCCATGTCTCGGTATAGTCGACGATGAACCTGCCGAAATCGGCGGGCGAGCCTGCAAATATCTCCGCGCCCAGGTCGGTGAAGCGGGCCTTGTATTTGGGATCGGCAAGCCCGGCATTGATCGCACCATTGAGCTTGTCGATGACGTCGGCCGGCGTGCCTCGCGGCGCGCCGATGCCCTGCCAGCCGATGCCCTCGTAGCCGGGGACGAACTCGCCGATGGGCGGAAGGTCCGGCAGCAGCTGCGTCCGCGTTGCGCTGGTCACCGCCAGGGCCCGCACCGTGCCTGCCTTGATCTGCTCGGCCCAAGTCACGACGGAGCCGAACATCACCTGGATTCGCCCGGCGATGAGCTCGGGGATGGCGGGGCCATCGCCGCGATAATGCACCGTGACCATGTCGACGCCGGTCATCGCCTTGAACAGCTCGCCGTAGAGGTGCGGCGAGCTTCCCGGACCGGCCGATCCCATGTTGATCTTGCCGGGATTGGCCTTCGCATAGGCGATGAACTCCGGAACGGTCTTCGCCGGAAACGAGTTATTGACGATCATCACATTGTAGGTCTTCACCGTGCTCGCGACCGGTGCGATGTCGCGGATGAAGTCGAACTTGAGATTCTGGTAGAGCGTCGCGTTCCACCCGTTCGATGTGGAGGCTTCGAGCAGGGTATAGCCATCGGGATTTGCCCGCGCGACCGCTTCGGTGGCGAGGTTGCTGCCGGCGCCGGGGCGGTTTTCGATGATGAATTGCTGGCCGAGCCGCTCGGCGACCATTTGCCCGGTGAGCCGTGCCACGATGTCGTTGACGCCGCCGGGGGCATAGCCGACCAGCAGCTGCACCGGCCGTGACGGGTAGGTCTGCGCGCTGGCGACGCGACCGAGCGCCGGGAGTGCGGACGCACTCGCTGCCAGTTGCAGAAAGCGACGGCGGGGAAGTGTCATGGATCTCTCCCGGCGTCCTCGCGCGGTACGCACGAAGGACGCTCAAGTTGTGGACGCCAAAGCCAACGATCGAGAACCCGGCCTGTCCCGCGCAGCAGGTTGCAAGCCTACACCGAGCGCCGTGCTCGTTCCATCGTTCGGCGCGCGGCGTCCGGCCGGCGTTGCAACCAGAGCGGACATTGCGTGGAGATCGTCGGTCTGTTTGGATCGACGCGGGCGTCGATTCCGAAGTTGGCAAACGAAGCTGCCGCACAACGATGCGAATTTCGGGATCGGGACATCGGTTGCCCGGAAAAACAGCCAGGAGCTTCGTCGCCCATGCCTCGCCTCGTCATTGCCAATATCGACTATCTCGTCACCGTCGATCCGAGCCGCCGGATCATCCGCGACGGCGCGCTGGCCATCCAGGATGACCGCATCGTCGCGGTCGGCAAGACCGGTGAGGTTGCGTCCAGCCCGGGCGACGACGTCATCGACGGACGCGGCAAGCTCGCATTGCCCGGGGTGTTCGATACCCACGTTCACAATGCCCAGCAGCTCGGGCGCAGCTGCGGCGATGAAGCCTATTCGGGACCGGAGCGGCTGTTCCGCCGCCTGTGGCCGGTCGAGGCGCACATGGACAAGGGCGATGCGCTGTGCGCCGCGCGGCTTGCCCAGCTCGAGATGATCCGTGCCGGCACCACGTGCTTTGCCGATCCGGGCAGCTACTTCAGCGCCGAGACGGCACAGGCCGTCAAGGAGAGCGGCATGCGCGGGATGATCGCCCGCACCGTGTTCGACATGGGCCAGACGACGATGGGCGATCTGCCGAAGGGCTTCTTCGAGCCGACCGACGAGGCGCTCGTTCGCGCCGACGAGATGGTTGCCGAGTTCGAGGGCGCGTTGGACGGCCGCCTCAAGGCCTGGTTCTCGATCCGCGTGCCGGTCGCCATGTCGGACGATCTGCTGCGGCGGCTGGGCAAGCTTGCCGAGAAGCGCGGCGTCGGCATCATCGGTCACGCCTGTGAGAATCGCGACGAGACCGTCGCCTCGCATTTGAAGTACGGCATGGGCGATATCGCGCGGCTCGAAAGACTGGGGCTGCTCGGTCCGAACATGTTGCTGCTCCACATGGGCTGGGTGGATGCAAAGGAATTGCACATGCTGCAGAAGCGGGATGTGAAGATTTCGCTCGCGCCCAGTGCCTCCATGCATCAGGCCATGGGCAACATCAGCCACGGCAAGACGCCCGAAATGCTGGAGCTCGGTCTGTCCCTGTCTCTGGGGTCGGATTCGGCCATGTCGAGCAACTATCTGGACGCGATCCGGCAAGCATTCCTCATCGTGGGCGGCCTGCATGAAGCGCGTCTCGATCCCAAGGTGCTTCGCCCCGAGACGGCGGTCGAGATGCTGACGATCAACGGCGCCCGGTGCATGCAGTGGGAGAAGGATCTCGGCTCGCTCGAAGTCGGCAAGAAGGCGGATGTCACGCTGCTCGACATCAGGCGGCCGGAGTGGCAACCCGTCCACAATCCCATCGCGAACCTGGTCTATTGCGCACATGGCGGATGCGCCGACACCGTCATTGTCGACGGCAAGATTCTCATGCGCGGCGGCAAGGTGCTCACCCTCAACGAGCACGATCTCTACGAGGAGGCGCAGGATCGCGCGACCTCGTTGATCCGGCGCACCGGTCTCGAACAGGCCGTGGCCTCGATCTGGCCGATGCACTAAGGGCGTGTACTCATAAATCGCGATTGATAGACAATCGCTGGCTGATGTCCGCTTTGCCCCCCAAAGCAGCCGAATAGCAGACATCTCCGTAGGTCCGCTTCGTGCCATGAGGAGAGGTCAATTAGGCGAGCGAGGACGGCACGAAGTAGCGAAGAGGCGAGTCCATCTCGGAACGCTTGTTACTATCAGTATGGGCAAGATTTCTCGGATGATATGCCCGTCACTAGTGCGGTGGATTTGAAGTTCCTATCATTATAGCCGCGCGTTTGTGTAGGAACTTCAAATCCAAAAACCGCACTAGAATCATAGATTGCTAGTGTCCCTTTGATTCCGAAGTTCGC
>DASSJW010000399.1:0-11198 GCA_035690995.1 Xanthobacteraceae bacterium | reverse complement strand
GAGGACCGACATCCATGAACGCCTCGTCAACGACGAGAATTCCGTCATGGCCTTTCAGCTCCTGCGCCAGTGCGAGCAACCGGTCGGTTGCGAAGATGCGCCCATCCGGGTTGTTGGGATTGGTGATGACAGCCAGATCGGCCCCGTGAAGCTGCTGGATGTCGTCTGTTTCCGTCACGGCATGTCCTGCCAGGCGGGCGGTGCGCGCATGTTCGGAATAGGTCGGCCCGAGAATGGCCGCTCGACCCGCGGGCACCAGCGCTGCGACCAGCGGCAACAGGATCTGGGTGCCTGGCGCGGGAACGACGTAGGCGGCGGAGGGCGCCCCATAGGTCCGTGCGGCGATCCCGGCGAGCCGCATCTGCGCCTCGCCATCGGGCAGGCGCGCGAACACGCCCGAGGGAAGGGGCGGCAGCGGATAGGGATGGGGATTGATTCCGGTTGAGAGGTCGATGAAAGGTTGCGGTGCGCCGGGAAACAGTCGCCGCGCCATGGCGAGATCGCCGCCGTGTTCCAGCGCCGGCGCATCGAGGTGAGGGACCATGACCGTTACGCTCACCCTTGCCGCTCTGCTGATCGAAGCCGCTGTCGGTTATCCGGATCGGTTGGTGCGCTCAATCGGTCATCCCGTTACCTGGATCGGTCGTCTGATCCGTGCGTTGGAGCGGAACTGCAACAGCGACACCGCGACGCCCGCGCGACGGCGCGCATTGGGACTCATCACCGTCCTGCTGATCGTCAGCATTGTCGCCGTGGTGACATTGGTCATCGAGCGCGGTCTTCTACTGCTGCCGTTCGGGCTGATCGGGGTCGGAGTCCTGGCCAGCGCCCTGATAGCCCAGCGCAGTCTGCACGAACATGTGGCGCGCGTTGCCGATGCGCTCGACAAGACAGGCGTGACCGGCGGGCGCGAAGCGGTATCGCACATCGTGGGCCGCGATGTCGCGGCACTCGACGTAGCCGGCATTGCACGTGCGGCCATCGAAAGCCTGGCGGAGAATTTTTCCGACGGCGTCGTTGCGCCCGTGTTCTGGATGCTCATCGCGGGACTCCCAGGCGCCGCAGTCTACAAGGCGGTCAATACGGCTGACAGCATGATCGGACATCGTACCCCCCGTTACCAGGCTTTCGGGTGGGCGGCTGCTCGCCTCGATGATCTGCTTAACCTGCCGGCATCGCGACTTTCCGCTTTCCTCATCATCGCGGCCGCCACCGTCACTCCAAGGGCTTCGGCATCCGGGGCCTGGCGCGCGGTGCGGCGCGACGCTGGTCGCCATCGCTCTCCGAACGCGGGCTATCCCGAGGCGGCGATGGCGGGAGCGCTGGGGCTCGCGCTTGCGGGTCCGCGCAGCTATGGCGGCGTCCGGGTGGACGATGCGTTGATGGGAGACGGCCGCCGCGCCGCGGATGCGGGCGATATCCGAGCCGCACTTGGACTTTATCGTCGGGCCGACGGGCTCTTGATCGCGCTAGTCGGCGTGCTCGCCGCGGTCATCATCGCGACAGAGTGAGCAGCCGGTCGAGATCGACATGGGCGGCAAGATGCGTCGCCAGCCGGTCCAGGGTGTCATCGACCAGCGCGTCATACGAGATGGCGGCCGCACCCGCAGCGAAGCGCGTCAGCCAGGCCGAGCGTTGCCGATCGTTGGCGAACAGCCCGTGAATATAGGTTCCCATCACCCGCCCATTGGGCGAAACCGCCCCCTCCGACGACCCGTCGGCGAGGCGAGCAAAGCACCGCGCCCGGTCCGGCCCTTCGGTCACGCCCATGTGCATTTCGTAGCCGGAGAACGGAACGCCGTCGCCGGTGGTGCCGTGCACCGGCTCGAGCCGTTTGTCCGCGGACAAGGTTGTCTCCACGTCGAGCAGGCCGAGGCCCGCGGCGGTGCCCGCCGGTCCCTCGAGTCCGAGCGGATCGCGGATGGTTTGTCCCAGCATCTGGTATCCGCCGCACAGTCCGAGAACGCTGCCGCCCCGCCGCACATGCGCGCTGATGTCGATGTGGAAGCCCGCCTCGCGTAGCGCGGCAAGATCGGCGATCGTGGCCTTGGCGCCGAGCAGGATGACGAGATCGGCGTCACCGGGCAGGGCCTGACCCGGCTGCACCCGCACCAGATCGACCCCGGGCTCGGCGTCGAGTGGATCGAGATCGTCGAAATTGGCGACGTGCGGCAGGATCGGGACCGCGATCCTGATCCGAGCTTTCGGCTTCGCGGCGCGCGCAGCATCGAGCGCAAGCGCGTCCTCCGCCGGCAGCAACCGCGCATCTGGAAAGAACGGCACGAGGCCGAGGGGCTCCCATCCCGTCGCGCGAGCGATCGCCGCCATGCCGTCCGTGAACAGGGTCGGATCCCCGCGGAATTTGTTGACGAGAAAGCCGACGATCATCGCGGCGTCGGACGGATCGATCACCAGCTTGGTGCCGACCAGGCTTGCGATCACTCCCCCGCGCTCGATATCGCCGACAAGGACCACCGGCACGTTGGCCGTGCGGGCAAATCCCATATTGGCGATGTCGTTGCCGCGCAGATTCACTTCCGATGCGCTGCCGGCGCCTTCAACCAGCACGATGTCGGCTTCGCGCTTGAGCCGCTCATAGCTGTCGAGCACAAACGGCATCAGGTCGGGCTTCAGGCGTTGATAAGCCGCCGCCTTGGCGGTCGCGTGCACGCGGCCCTGCACCACGATCTGAGCGCCGACTTCGCTCTGCGGCTTGAGCAGCACAGGGTTCATGTGAACGCTTGCGGGCGTGCGTGCCGCGCGCGCCTGCAGCGCCTGCGCACGTCCGATCTCGCCGCCATCCGCGGTCACGGCCGCATTGTTCGACATGTTCTGCGGCTTGAACGGCTTTATTCTAAGGCCTCGATTGGTCAACGCGCGGGCGAGCCCGGCAACCATCAGCGACTTGCCGACGTCCGAACCGGTGCCCTGAAACATGAGCGCGCGGGCGGCCAAAGGTCAAAACTCGATCCCGGCCTGGGCTTTCACGCCGGCGGCGAAATGATGCTTCACCAGCGTCATCTCGGTCACGAGATCGGCGGCTTCGGTCAGCTCCGGTTTGGCATTGCGGCCGGTGACCACGACGTGCAGGCCCGGCCGGCGCTGGCGTAGCGCGGCGACGACGGCGTGCAGGTCGAGATACTCATAGCGCAGCGCGATATTGAGCTCGTCGAGGATCACCAGCCCGAATGTCGGATCCGCCATCAGTTCGAGTGCCTTCGCCCAGGCGCGCTCGGCCGCGGCGATGTCGCGCTTGAGATCCTGCGTCTCCCAGGTAAAGCCCTCGCCCATCGTGTGCCAGGAGACCTGGTCCCCGAACGCCGCCAGCGCATCACGCTCCGCCGAGTGCCAGGCGCCCTTGATGAATTGCACCACGCCGATCCGATGGCCGCGACCGAGCATGCGCAGCGCGAGGCCAAAGGCCGCGGTGGATTTTCCCTTGCCGGTGCCGGTATGGACGATGAGAAGGCCCTTCTCCACCGTCTTGCCGGCGACCTCGGCATCCTGCACCGCCTTGCGTTTCGCCATCTTGGCGCGATGACGTTCGGCCTCGATCTCCGCGCTCGGTTTGCTCATGGACTTCCCTTCAGAGTGAGCGGCACTCCGGCGACGACCAGGACGACGCGGTCAGCGCGGGCGGCGATGCGCTGGTTGAGCAGCCCCTGCAGATCGCGGAAGCGGCGGCCGAGAGCGCTATCCGGCACGATGCCGAACCCGACCTCGTTGGCAACCAGAACGATCGGCGCGGCGGCACGAGCCAATGCTTCGTCCAGTTGCTCGATCTCGGCGTCGACATCGGCATCGGCAAGCATCACATTGGAAAGCCACAGGGTCAGACAATCGACCAGCGTTGGTGTGTCGGCATGCGTGCCCAGCGTTTCGGCGACGTTGCGCGGCGTTTCGATCGTCGTCCAGCTTGGTCCGCGTCGCGCCTGGTGCGCGGCGACGCGCGCGACCATCTCGCTATCGCCTGCCTCGGCCGTCGCCACATAAAGCCAGGGCGGCGGCAACGCCGTCACCAGGCTCTCGGCATATCGGCTCTTGCCTGATCGGGCGCCGCCCAGCACGAGTGTGAGCCTGCCCCCGGCGGCCGCGGGACCGGCCAAGAGGCTAGGCGCCGGGAATGAGCTGAGCGATCAGAGTCGTCAGCCCGACGCCGATGATCACCGCCCCGGCGAGACGCGGTGCCAGGGCGGAGACGCCGCCGCCTTTGCGGCGCACGAACAGCGCGGTGCCGACGGTGAGCGCGCTCTGCACGATGATGAGGCCCAGCAGATACGCGTGCAGCGGGGACCTCTCCGCCCCGAAGATCGATTCACCGAACGCGTAGCCGTGGAACAGCCCGGCGGTGGCGAAGAGCACCGCCCACAGCGAAACCGGGAGAGCGCGTCCGCGCGCGATCAGGACACCTGCAAGCAGCACCGAGATCGCGACCAGGATCTCGGCGCCGGGAAGATTGACGCCGTTCACGTGCAGCGTGACGCCGATCGCCGAGGCAATGACGAACAGCGCCGGCAGCACGAGATTGAGCCCCCCGACGCCGACCGCGACGCCGATCGCCAGCAGGAAGGCGAGGTGATCCGGTCCGATGACCGGGTGGCCAAGACCGGAGATGAGGCCCTCGAAGAAGGTCGCGGGAGTCTTGCCGCCCATCACGTGATGGGCGGAGGCCGAAGCCGTCATGCACAGAAGTGGTGCCACGGCAAGCGCAGCGCGGCGCAGCAGGCGTAAGCTCATCGCATCCCCCATGCGCCCTCCACCCGAGGGCGTGGTTACGGTCGGCTCGTCGACAGGTCTCATGGCGCAAGCCCTCGCCACGTTTCCGTTTTTCGTCCCGCGGGGGCGGGAACCGACGGCCGGATGACTATAACCTTCACTGAATCGACCGCAAGCCGAACGGTACGTCAGCATTGACAAAGCACGGACGGCGACCGTTAAGTGGTCGCGATCGACGGTCTCTCACGAGAGAGCGAACAGGGAATGCGGTGCGGAACGCAGGTTCCAAGACCGCAGCTGCCCCCGCAACTGTAAGCGGCGAGCCCGTACCACATTGCCACTGGGACCATCCGGGAAGGCGGTGACGGGCGGCGACCCGCGAGCCAGGAGACCTGCCGTTGATTCGGTTCGTGGCCGGGCGGGGTGCCTCGGCGCAGACGGATTCGTTCAGGCACCCGGGGTCGGGGCGATTGCCCCTGCGGAGCGGCACGGGTGACGTCTATTCAGCAGCCAAGCGCGACCGACACCGCGGGAGCCGACGCTGCGGTCATCTATGTCTGCGTGACCTGTCGGCATCCCGGTGAACCCGACAGTGATCTGCGTCCGGGCGCAGTCCTGGCTGCGGCAACGGCGCAAGCTGCCGAGGGCAGCGACGTCGTCGTGCGCAAAGTCCGATGTTTGGCGAACTGCACCCGCGGCTTGAGCGGCGCCGTTCGTTGTAATGGATCCTGGACCTACGTGTTCGGCGGTCTCGACATCGGCTGCGGAGCCGCGCTTGTCGCCGGCGCGCGCCTTCTTGCGGGCGCGGCCGATGGCATCATGCCGTGGCGCGGACGGCCCGAACCGCTCAAGCGTGGGCTCATCGCCCGTGTCCCGCCGATCAATTTCGAGGAAATGGAATGAGCAACTCGTCTGCGCGCGTGCCCTGCACCATTGTGACCGGCTTCCTCGGTGCCGGAAAGACCACGCTGATTCGGCATGTCCTGGCCAACGCGCAAGGGCGCCGATTGGCGGTGATCGTCAACGAGTTCGGCGACGTCGGCATCGACGGCGAAATCCTCAAAGGCTGCGGCGACGCGGTCTGCCCGGAAGAGAATATTGTCGAGCTCGCCAACGGCTGTCTCTGCTGTACGGTCGCCGACGACTTCGTACCCGCATTGGACATCATCCTGGCGCGAACGCCGGCGGTCGAGCACATCGTCATCGAGACCTCCGGCCTCGCATTGCCGAAGCCGCTGGTGCAGGCGTTTCATTGGCCCGCGATCAAGAGCCGCGTTACCGTGGACGGCGTCGTCGCGGTGGTCGACGGTCCGGCGCTGGCGGCCGGACGCGTCGCGGCCGACCTCGACGCGCTCGCGCGTCAACGCGAAGCCGATACCGCGCTCGATCACGACGATCCCATCGAGGAGGTGTTCGACGATCAGATCGCCTGCGCCGACCTCGTCGTGCTCAACAAGCGCGATCTGATGGATAGCGCCGGCGCCGACAAGGCAATGGCGGCGATTGCGAAAGCGCTGCCGAGGGCGGTGAAGATCGTGCCGGTCGCCGATGGCAAGGTCGATCCGGCCGCGCTGCTGGGTCTGGGCATGGCAACGGAAGACGACATCGCCAACCGCCGTACGCGCCACGACGCGGAGCTTGAGCACGATCACGACGATTTCGACAGCTTCGTCCTGCCGCTGCCTGAGATCTCCGATCCGGCGAGCCTCGCCGCCCGCATTGCGGCCGCGGCGGCTGCTGCGAATGTGCTGCGCGTGAAGGGCTTCGCCGCAGTGACGGGCAAACCGATGCGCCTGCTCGTTCAGGCCGTCGGGCCGCGCGTCAGCCATCATTACGATCGCGCCTGGACGGTCGCCGAGGGACGCAAGGGCCGGCTTGTCGTGATCGGACTGAAGGGACTCGATCGCGACCGCGTCACGCGCGCGCTGCTGGGTTGAACAATGCATCTGCTGGCGACCAGTTCGGCTTCGATCGACGATTTGGTCGAGCCGATCGACCTGCGCCAGCCTCCCGGTGATATCGTCATCCTTTCATTCGCCGACAGCGACCTCGCCGGCCTCGCCGTGGCATGGGCGGAGCAGCGCGAGATTCTTCCCACCGTCCGGCTCGCCAATCTGCGCGATCTGCGGCATCCGTTGTCGGTCGATCTCTGGCTCGAAAGCGTGGGACAGCACGCCAAGGTCGTGGTGGTCCGCCTGCTGGGCGGTCTCGACTGGTGGCGCTACGGTGTCGAACGGCTGTCGTCACTCGCGCGTGAGCGCTCGATCGCGCTTGCAATCCTCCCCGGAGAAGATCGCGATGACCCGCGCTTGGCCGAAGCCTCGACCTTGCCGGACCACGAGCTCGACGCATTGTTGCGCTTTTTCCGCGAGGGCGGGCCGGGGAATCTGGGTTCCTTGCTTCGGCGGCTCGCGCATCATGCAGGCTCGCACCTCGATGTGCCCGAGCTGCGTGCATTGCCGCGCATGGCCGGATACATCCCGGGCGAAGGCGCCGTCGATCTTGATCGGCTTGTCGGGGTCTGTCGGTGCGATCGGCCGCGCGTCCCGATCCTGTTCTATCGCGCGATGTTGCTGGCGGCCGACACGGCGCCGATCGATGCGCTCTACCGAGCGCTGACCGAGCGGGGTCTCGCGCCCGCTCCGCTCGTGGTCCCGAGCCTGAAGGATGCGGCTTCGGCGCAGTTCGTGCGCGCCGCGCTCGCGCGGCTCGAGCCAGCCCTCATCGTGACCACGACGGCGTTCGCCGCGGCCGCCACGGCGGGAGCACCCACGCCATTCGACGACACCGATGTGCCGGTCCTGCAGGCCGTGATCGCGACCACCAGGCGCGCCGCCTGGACCCAGAGCCCACGCGGGCTCGGGCCCGCCGACCTCGCCATGCATGTTGTCCTGCCCGAGCTCGACGGGCGGGTGCTGCAAGGAGCGATTGCCTTCAAAGGACCGCTTCCGCTCGACGATGGTCTCTGCTTCAGCGCGCTCGCAAGTTTGCCGGAGGCCGACCGCATCGCGATGCTGGCCGACCGCATTGCGGCCTTGGTGCGGCTGCAGTCCACGCCGCGCGCCGCGCGGCGCGTGGCGGTGTTGCTGCCCGATTATCCCGGCGCATCCGGCCGCTCCGGTTATGCCGTCGGGCTCGACGTTCCAGCCAGCGTGGTCGCACTGTTGGCGGACCTCGATGTGGCCGGTTATGACCTTGGCAGCCCGCCGGCAAACGCACGCACGCTGCTCGACCAACTCGACGCCGCGTCCGATGATGTCGGGCTCCCGCTCGCGCACTACCGCGATCTGGTGGCGGCGTTGCCGGCCGACGCGATCCAGCGCATGCACGACGCATGGGGCCGTCCGGAGGACGACGCTGACGTGCGGGACGGCGCGTTCCGGTTCCGCGCGCGTGCATTCGGCAACGTGCTTGTGGCGTTTCCTCCCGACCGCGGACGTTCGAGCGATCGCCGGTCGGATTACCACGATGCGATCTTGCCGCCGCGACACGCGCTGCTCGCGTTCGGGCTGTGGCTTCGCCACGTTGCCAAGGCCGATGCGCTCGTTCACATGGGCGCCCATGGCACGCTCGAATGGCTGCCCGGCAAGGCGGTGGCGCTGACCGGCACCTGCTTCCCCGAATTGGTCGTGGGCTCCCTGCCGGTGATCTATCCCTTCATCGTCAGCAATCCCGGGGAAGCGGCGCAGGCCAAGCGCCGGATCGCCGCGGTGACCCTCGGCCACCTGCCGCCGCCGCTCATCGACGGCGGCCTGTCCGGCGACACGCGCGAGCTCGAGCAGCTGGTTGACGAATTCGCCCAGGCGGACGGCCTCGACCGGCGCCGGCGCGAACGGCTCGCGCGGCTGATCCTGCAGCGTGCCGAACAGACCGGACTGGCGGGCGAAGCGTGCGTGCGGCCCGACGATGATCCCGACGACGCCTTGCGCCGCATCGACGCCTGGCTTTGCGACCTCAAGGATGTCGCGGTCAAGGACGGCCTTCATGTCTATGGGCGCGAGCCCGCGAATGTTGAAGACCCTGCCTGGGCGGCGAGCGCCGCGGCTGAGCGCGCGGCTATCCTCGCGGCCTTGGACGTTCGCCGGATTGCACCTGGCCCGGCCGGTTCGCCGGCACGCGGCCGTCGCGACGTCCTGCCGACCGGGCGCAACCTGTTCGTCGCCGATCCTCGCACGCTGCCGACGCCGACGGCGACCGAGCTCGGCCGGCTCGCCGCCGACGAAGTGATCCGCAGCTACATGCAAGTGCACGGCGAGATGCCGCGCGCCTCGGTCGTCGACCTCTGGGGCAGCGCAACCCTGCGCACCGGCGGCGAAGAAATCGCGCAGGGCCTGGCGTTGATGGGTTGCCGTCCGACCTGGGACAACGCCACCGGCCGCGTGACCGGCATCGAGGTCTTGCCCACGGCGAGTGCCGGCCGGCCCCGCGTCGATGTGACATGGCGGATTTCCGGCCTGTTCCGAGATCTCTTTCCCGCGCAGATCGCGCTGCTCGATGCCGCGGTGCGCGCGGTCGCGGCGCGCGAAGAAAGCGCCGAGGACAATCCGCTCGCGGCTGCCTGCGCGACGTCGACGACGTCCGGACCCTCGCCGGTGGTGCGCATTTTCGGTACGGCACCGGGGGCCTATGGCGCCGGCGTCGAAGATTTTCTCGGCCGCGACATCGATCGCGCGCAAGTCGGCAACGCGTATCTCGCGGCCGTCTCCCATTCCTATGGCGGATCGGATGGTGACGCGGCGCTCGCACCCGGTGCGTTCGAGGCCCGGGTCGCAACCGCGGACCTGCTCGTCCATTCCACCGAAGATCCGGTGCGCGATCTGTTGGAAGGCTCGGAAGACGTCGCCTTCATCGGCGGCTTTGCGGCGGCTGCGGCCGCGCTCGGCCGTGCGCCCGATCTCATCATTCTCGACACCACCGATCCCGCGCGGCCGCGTGCGCGTCCGTTGTCGGCGGCCTTGGCGCGCATCGTGCGCGCGCGCGCGGTGAATCCCAGGTTCATCGCCGGGCAACTGCGCCATGGGCCGCGCGGAGCGGCCGAGCTCGCGGAGACGGTGGACCGGCTTGTCGACTTCGCGCAGACCACGGGCGCCGTGGCGAGCCGCTATTTCGACCTCCTGCATGAAGCCTATGTAGCGGACGACGCCGTGCGCGACTTTATCGTCCGGGAAAACCCCGCGGCGGGAGCGGCGATTGCCGCGCGCCTCGACACCGCACGCCGCCGCGGGTTGTGGCATCCCCGCCGCAACGACGTGGACGCCGGCCTGGGGGCACTCATGAAGGAGGGGGCGCGATGAACGCTCGCTTCCGCCGTGGCGCGTGCCCAGGCCTGTCGCAACCCATGCCGACGGGCGACGGCTTGCTGGTGCGGCTTACGCCCACGGGAGCCACGATCCATCCCGAGGCGTTCATGGCGTTATGTGCGGCGGCCCGCGACTGCGGCAACGGGGTGATCGAGATCACGTCGCGCGGAAGCATTCAAATCCGCGGCCTCACGGAACGCTCGGCCGAACGGTTGGCCGCCATGATCAGTCACCTCGACCTGCCGGTCGCGGAGGGGCCGCCGGTGTTGTGCGGCGCGCTTGCCGGTCTCGATGGCGGAGAACTGCTCGATGCCGGCGCATTGGCTTCGGAGTTGCGCCGCGCGCTCGCATCAGCGGCTTTCTCCTCCAAGCTCGAGCCCAAAGTGTTCGTCGCTGTTGATGGTGGCGGGGCCCTGCACCTCGACGAGGTGCCCGCCGATGTGCGGCTCAAGGCGCAGGTGTGCGACGGTCGCGTGTACATGCAGGTGAGTGTCGGCGGAGACGCCGCCGCAGCGACGTCGATCGGCGCGGTCGCGGCCGAACATGCCGTCGCGGCCGCCTTGCGCATGCTGGCCGTGATCGCAGCGGGTAGGGCGCGCGCCAGGGACATCATCGCCGCCGAAGGTGCCAAACTTTTCTGCCGGGCGATCGCCGACACCCGCGTCGATCTCCCGTCGCCCTCGTTGCGGCCGCCGGCGGAGCCGGTCGGCATTCACGCGCTGCGATCGGGCCTTGTGGCGATCGGCCTCGGCCTCGCCTTCGGCCACGCTGATTCGGCCGCATTGGAAGACCTTGCACGCGCGGTCGCGATTGCGGGTGGGGCGGGTCTTCGCACCGCACCCGGCCGCGTGCTCCTCGTCGTCGGTTTGGACGCGGATCGCGTGAGGCAACTCGTCGACGCGGCGGAGCGCTTGGGCTTCATCGTGCATGCGGAGGATCCGCGACGCCGGATCGTTGCCTGCGCCGGAGCGCCGATCTGCGCCGCGGCGGAAATTCCGGCGCGGGCGCTGGCGCCGGGCCTTGCGGAGAGTGTCGCAACGGCCGGCCGCGACGCGCCGATGGTGCATGTGTCGGGCTGTGCCAAGGGTTGCGCCTGTGCGCGTCCAGCCCCGGTGACGGTTGTCGGCTACGACGGCCGCTGCGGCGTCGTGGTGAATGGGTCCGCCCGCGACCAACCGCTGG